>JAOAAF010000128.1 GCA_026419015.1 Spirochaetota bacterium | reverse complement strand
CCGCCGTAAAAAAAGGAGATCGGTGGATCTTAAACGGTACGAAAACGTTTATCACCAACGCACCAGTGTGCGATGTATGCGTGGTATATGCAACGGTAGATAAAAAGCTTAAACATGCTGGGATTACCGCATTTATTGTAGAACGAAGTTTTAAGGGATTTTCAACGGGTAAACCTTTCCACAAGATGGGGGTACGCGCGTCTGCGACGAGTGAGGTGTTTTTAGAGGATTGCGAAGTGCCAGAAGAAAATTTGTTGGGAGAAGTAGGAAAAGGATTTGAATATACGCACGAAACGCTTTCGTGGGATCGAAGCGCACTTTTAGCGCCTTTCGTGGGGGCAATGCAATTTGCAATTGAGCAATGCGCGCAATATGCCACCGACCGCATCCAGTTCGATAAACCTATCAAATCCTTCCAGGCAATCCAGCATAAACTGGCAGATATGAAAGTCATAATGGAGGCAGCTCGCCTTGCTGTTTATCGCGTCGCATACGATAAAGATGCCGGGTTGCCGCTCAATCACTTGCATACTTCAATTGCGAAAGCGTTTGTCGGCGATTGGGGACTTAAGGCGGCATCGGAAGCAGTTCAGATCTTTGGCGGATATGGCTACATTCACGAATATCCCGTTGAAAAGATGCTGCGAGATGCAAAGCTTGCGCAAATCGGTGGGGGAACTTCGGAGATTCAGCGCTTTATCATTTCGCGCATCTTGAGTATGATATGAGGACGGGAGGTTTGCGATGAACTATTCATTCACAGAGGAACAACTCGCAATAAAGCAGAACTTTGCAAATTTTTGTCAGAAAGAGATAGCACCGCGAGCGCCGATTTTGGATCGCGCATCGGAAGAAGAGGTGCGAAAGCTCATTAAAGAAAATATTAAATTACTCGCATCGATTGGATTTCTTGGGATGGCTCATGAAGAAGAATACGGTGGAACAAATCTCGATCTCATTACGCAGTCGATCGCTGGAGAAGAAGTTGCAAAGGCGTGCGCATCAAGCTTTCTGTCTGCAGGTGCAAGTTATGGTCTTTTCGGATTTCCCGTGCGGCTTTTCGGGACAAAAGAGCAAAAGGAAAAATACCTTCCTGGCATTATTTCGGGCGATATCATTGGTGCATTTTGTCTTACCGAACCAGAAGCTGGTTCTGATGCAGCAGCCATCAAAACGACCGCGGTGAAAGATGGCGCAAGTTGGATAATAAACGGCACAAAGACGTTTATCACCAATGGCCCTATCGCCGATGTCTATCTCGTGATGGCATATACTGACAAAAGTGCCGGCCCAGCGGCTGGGGTGACTGCGTTTTTGGTGGAACGAAATAATCCGGGCGTAAAGGTAGGCAAAAGTTTCGACAAATGCGGTTTTCGAGGTTCGCCAACATCTGAAGTTTTTTTTGATGATTGCAAAGTGACGCAAAATGCCGTATTGGGAGAGGTGGGGAAAGGTTTTATTCAGGCGATGCAAACGCTTGAATTTGGACGAATAGGAATGGCGACAGTTGCATTAGGCATCGCGCAAGCGTGTTTGGAAGAGGCAAATAAATATGCAAAAGAAAGAAAAGCTTTTGGGAAACCAATTAACCGCTTTCAAGAAGTAAGTTTTAAACTTGCCGACATGATGATCATGACCGATATTTCTCGGCTTCTTATATATCGAGCAGCATACGCGAAACAGATTGGCGATCCCGAAGCTTCGGTATATGCATCGTGTGCGAAGCTTTTTGCAAGCGAGTCGGCAACGCAGATTGCAAGCATGGCAGTGCAGATATTCGGGGGATATGGTTATATGAAGGATTACACTGTTGAGCGATTGTATCGCGATGCGAAGCTGTGCGAAATCGGAGAAGGAACTTCGGAAATTCAACGCATTCTCATCGCAAAAAGCATTCTTGCAAAGTATGCAAAATGATAGATCGTAAAAGGACTTTAGCTACCAAGCGGCAATAAAAGGAGGAATTATGGCAATTGACACGAGATTTATTGGCAAAACGTATCCCGAAGTGAAGTATCATGTCTGCAGAGAAAAAATTAGAGAATATGCCTTAGCGATTAAAAATCCCGACAAGCACTATCTCGATGAAAATTTTGCAGCGCAAACAAAATATGGAACAATCATCGCGCCACCTACATTTTGTGTGGTATTTGGTGCACATCTCATCGCACCTGTATTTTCCGATCAAGATTTAAAGCTCAACTTGGCAATGCTGGTGCACGGTGAGCAGGAGTTTGAATTTTATGAAGTGGTGAAAGATGGCGATATCATCACGTCGCGCGCACATATTTCAAATATTGTGAATAAAGAAAAATTAGATGTTATATCAATAGAAGTGCTCTCGAAAAACCAGCTCGGAGAAGATGTTTGCAAAGGAGTTTATACTTTTGTAATAAGGAAATAGCCATGGCAAAAATAGAATTGGGAACAACATTTACCGCGCAAGAACACGTTGATAAGTACCGTGCGATTTATTATGCCGGCGCATCGGGCGATTTTAATCCAATTCACATCGATCCCGATTTTGGGAAAATGGTAGGATTGGGAGGTGTTATTCTTCACGGGCTATGTGCGCTTGGCTTTGTGGCAAAAACGATCACCGATTGGGTGGGCGATCCGGGAAAGTTAAAAAAACTTAAATGCCGCTTCGCATCTCCGGTGCATTTGGAGGATACAATTAATATACGCGGTGAGGTGGTCGAGATAAGTGGGGGTCGCGCAAAGATTGCATTGCAGGTAACCAATCAGAACGGAATAGAAGTGGAAAAAAACGTCGAGGCGGAAATTGAACTCTAAAAATTCATTTGTGGCTCATACTGTGGAAGTCCTTTTTGTCTCATCCGCAAGAACTTTTTTTAAGAAGTGGGCGCAACATTTCCCTTTGAAATCTCAGTTTGCATTAAACTTTCCCTAAGACAACGGCTTTTATAAACGCAAAAAGGCGAAAGGAGTTTACTTGCTTTCGCCTTTTGTGCACACAAATTTCACGTCTTGATTTTATTTTTTTCTTTCTAATTCGCTTTCGTAAATTAAATCGCGTATCCAGATGTCGATATTTTCGTTTTCATCCCAGCTTTTTTGTTGGACGTTTCTTCCGTACATCGATTTTCTAAAATGCCAGTCCATATCTTTTGCGATTATTTCTTCTTCCTCTTTTGTGCCAAGGGCGGCTTCTTTTGTGAGATTCCCAATGAGTTGTTTGATATCATCCTTCGTGTTATTGTAAATGAATATGATGTTGGGGCCTGATTGATATCCCCAATTAAATCCATCACCTAAAGAAACGCAAAAAGTTTCTGTGATGCCATCGCCATCCGCATCTGCTGCAAAATAGATTTTTTCATCCTCCGATTTGGCCGTTACGTATGTTGCGAATTTGAATTTTTCTTCGCCACCTCCCAACACGAGCCTTCGCGGAAGGCGTACGCGGTCGACAAACAGTCCCGATTCCTTTCGGTTAATCATGAGATTGCGAAATATCGCAATGTGTTTTTTCAAGAAGGAATCGCGAACGTTAATATAAAATTTGCCAAACGTTCGACTTACAAAATCTTCTCCTTCGTTAATGTCTATTTTTTTCAGTATTTCAATACGGCGTTCAGTGATGCGTACGTAGTTTGGTTTGCCGGTAATTCCTTTAAGTTCTTTATCGATCATTTTCGGATCTTTATCGTCAATGGAAAGCAAAATTCTTTTTAGGTTAACGTCGCTGATATTATCATATCCGTCCTTGATGAGGTACATTTTTTTGTTTTTTATAATTAAAAGGCTGGCAATCGAATTGTCAGTATTTGGTATTTTATCGAAGAGTTTATCAGAAAGCTCAATGTGCTGAAATGCAATTCTATCTTCATGGTATCGAGAAACATTTTCAAGCTCAATGAGCTGGAAATCTATCTCTCGAGCGCTGAGAGATAGAGACGAGAGTACCACAATGCAAAGACAGATGATGCATAGATGTTTCATTTTGAATACCTCCCTGTTTGAAATGCACACAGTCCATTGTGAAAAAAGTCACAAATGTGACATATTTCGTTACACGCGAATTTGGCGCTACATTCATATTGTGATAGATAAAAAAAAATGTCAAATATTTTCAAGTCTTGGATTAAAACTTTTTTAGGAGGCATGAAATCTTATTTGCATTTATTCATGTTCGTTTGAAAAAGAAATTTTGGTTTAGTATTCGTAAAAAAATGTTTTCTTTATTTTTGGTGGTATGTTTTTTAAGGCATCTGTAATTTTTTAAAATAACAAGTTGTTTTCAATTTACGATTTGAGTGTGTATGAAATTGGATCGCGTTCATAAAAATTGCTATTATTGCGAAAGTAAAAATCCTTTTTTGTTTTCAAACTGGGACAGAAAATCTAACATAATTCATGCAAACTTTACTCTCGAAAAAAAACATCAGGGTTGGCCGGGGATTCCCCATGGCGGTGTTGGGATTACCGCATTGGTTGAACTTGCCGATCTTCTCTCATGTACGGGTTTGGCATATCCGCTATATGCGACGTTTCGCTTCGGAGGAGAGAGATTGCACATCGGCGATGAAGTAATGGTCGAGGTGATAAAAAAAGAGAATGAATTCGTGGGGAAAATTGAAAAAGGAGGGAAACAACCGTATTTGACATGTGAAATCTATTCTATGTCGGAATTGAATTTTGATCAGGAAATAGCAAAAATTGAATATATCGGATCACAAAATCCTGTTAGTTCAAGTCCACTTGTGATGCCGAATTATGCCAATAAGCTGATTTTTGCGCCCCACACGCAGCATCTGCATAAATACCGCACGTTTTATTTCAGAGAAAATTCCGATGGCTATGTTTATGTGAAGTGTTCCCTCACTAATTCTGCAGGCAAGGATGATGGTGCCGATGTAAACAAACTCGGAAATGCTCTTCATCCGGGGGCAGTAATTACCATATTAGACGAAACGCTCGGATGGGCATCGTTTTTTGCATCGTGGCAAGGAGGGGTAACAATTAATATCGCAGCCTATTTCCCTGAACCAATTTCCCCGGGAGGAACTATTTATTCAATAGGATATTGCGAACGGACATCGGGCACCGCTTACAGAAAGATTGCCAATTCGAGCGGGGGGTTATTCGTAAAAAAAAATGGAATAAAACGGCTTGTGGCGTATGCACATGGAAGGTGGCTCACAAAGCCAGAATATAAGCAAAAAATGCTCAAATACATTAATTCTTATTCCCCATGATATTTTTTCTTCTGCTTTTTCCACTTTGCTTTGTCCATCTTTGTCCAACTTTCCACTATTATTTTGGTAAGCGTTTCTTCTGCTTTTTTCGGCGAAACATTTTTCTTTTTTTGTTTTATATGTTTAAGGCGGGCATTTCGTTCTTCATTCTCCTTGTTGGTGAGAGATAGCTCTGAAGAGAGATATTTTTCTATTTGGAGTGAAGAATGTCGGTTTTCGCATAGAGCATCGATCATCCGCGAAATTTCGCTTTTGTTTATGAGATTTTCGCGAAGAGTAAGCGGGAGCGATGAAAAACCTTGCTTTGCTCCTGCAATCATACCTACTGTTGATGTAAGCAATCCCGAAGAGCCACCCTCCGATGCTGCAGTAAAGATTGGGTGCGAAGAGTGTTCAGGTGTAAATAAAAGATGTGCGAACGCAAATGGAAATACGAGCAAGGGATGATTGGTGCTTGCGCGCGTAATGGGATGATGAAGATACGCTGTGGCATATCGACAAATTTTTTGTTCTGCTTCCTCACGCGTATGTGCAGAATTGATTATTTCAATCGCACCAATGCATTCGCGCATTTTTTGAAGAAAACTTTCTGGATTTATTCGCAGAGAAAATAACTCCTCAGCATGATCGCTGCACCATTTCAATGCGCTATGTGCGGCATCGATGATTAATTCTTTGAGATAATTGTGATTCACTGATTCGATAATTAATGAATGGATCGCGCGCATGGATATTACAAGCATTGCAAGTCCCCATTCGTTAATTGTAAACAGACGCGCGTATTTTAAACTTATTGGGATAATGTCGCGAAGAATATGGGATGGCAAAGCGAAAAAAGAAGTAAAAATACAAGGATGGATTGCACATTGAAGATTCCCATCGGAGAATGTGCCCTCGTTGTCATATATGCGGCACCGTTTGATGAAATCGCGGAGTAAAGAATCGGGATGCCGAAATATTCCCCACTCGCATTCCCCAGTTGTGGAAGCTTTTGCGATGACCGATTGAATGGAAATAGTTTTCTTTTGCCATGGAAACGCAATGCCGAACAAAAACATCATTTGGCTGATGGCAGTATAAAGTCCCGGTTTTTTCCAGCGATATTCTTTCCCTTTTAAACCGGGCATTGGATCGATGAAAGCATTAAAGTTTTTGAAAACAGCGCGCACGTGCGCTTTGCTCATGCCTTCGAAGAGATTTCCCACCGCATCGCCAAGAACAGATCCCCACAGCGCTCCTTTTAGTTTGTTTGCAGTGAACTCATCCATGTGGTGTAAGTGATTTTTTTCTAATTTGGATAATCATATGTGTTGTTGTCAACTTAAATCTTGTAATCAATGTATGCTGAGTTTTTATTTAGTCGAGTAGGTCTGAATTAATGTGTAATTCCTTACGGGTACGTAAAAATTATTTACTCATCTTAGTGATATTTACTTCGAACGCGTTGGTTGTGTACTAGCTTCTCGCTATTGTTTTACAATACCATAGCAACCGCTTCAAATTTTGCTCTCAATTGTTCCATGCTTTTGATTGCATTTCTTATGAATGTTTAATGTATTGTGCAATTAGGTAATTCGTTTAAATAACGCTACGATTATAATGAATACATTTTCGTGCGCTAATAAAGTATTAATAGCTGCTTGACGGAATTGTTAGCTGTTACGCTTGTTCTTTTGCCATCTCATCCCAATAAACTTTTCAAATGCATTGCTGATGATATACTTCCAGAATTTAGCATATTGTTGCTTTTGGAGAATCTTCAAATGTGGAGTTACCTCTTCATGCATTTTGTTTAGAATTTTTCCTTGAGAAATATTCGATTCGTTACTTGTACTTTGTTCTTGACATTGTTTTTTTCTGAAATAAATTTTTAGTGAATTATGTATGTAAGATTTCGTATAGCGCTTTTTTGTACAATTTTCGCGTACTGCATTGGACGGGACATAACGGTAACATGTTTATCAGTGATAAAGTTGAATAATGTGTTTTTTCAACAGTCTATAATGAAAAAATTTAAAAGTGTATTAACCAAATTACAGAGAATGATAGGGTTATGAGCGGGAATAAAATTATTATAATGTTTAATATTCTGCTACTAATGTTATTTACATCATGCAATGACAAAGAATTGGAAAAATTCAAAAGTGTTTATAGTAAAAAGGGTGATGAATCGATTGATTATTTTTATAAAAATATTATGAAAAATAAAAATTATAATTTATTGAAAAAATTTTTGTTAGAAGAATTTAATATGTATGATCCAGAAGATTCAGAAGTAATATATTGGGTTGGAAATAGCAATAACGATACGATAAATTGGATAGTAAATAAAAATGAAAAATATGGTAAATTTATTAAATATGAAATTATGAATAAAAGATTTTTCTATGCGAAGGATGAAGATACATTTAATATTGTTTACAAATTAGAAGTACGGTATGAAAAAGCAACAGCGAAAGAGATAATTATATTGGGATTTTTAAGAAAAGGACCAGATGAACTGAAATTGATTGCATATTCTTCACGTTTAAAATAAAATAGACGAGGGTAATTGTAAAAATTAAGATAGTAATCCTTTTTTATTTGTGTTCAATGTAATATGGATATTGTGAATAAAAGGCTACCCTTGATGTTCTGTAACGAGAAGCGGTAAGCAGCATAAACAATTGAATTGCAAACTGAATTAAACAATATCACCACAATTGACTAATTGGGGTAGTGAAACATATAAAATGATTATAGTGATACGAAATAGGCTCTGACCCCTTCTTTTGAAATGCCTTGCAATCCACAAAATTTTTCGTCGCTGTGATCATAAAATATCGCTTTGATGATTGATAAAACTATGCTC
>JAOAAF010000127.1 GCA_026419015.1 Spirochaetota bacterium | reverse complement strand
ACAGATTATACACGGTGGAAGATGCAGAAGCTTCGATGCATCGTTTTGTGCCAGTGAGCTATGGGAAAGAGGTAGAAATTCTTCCGGGGATCAAAGCAATTTTTCGAGATGCGGGCCACATACTCGGTTCGGCCTTTGTTGAATTATATGTGCATGATGATGGGAAAGAGCAATTGCTTGTATTTTCGGGCGATATTGGTCCAAAAAATCAAGCGCTTATTCGCGATCCCGAAACGCTACACTATGCCGATGTACTTTTTATTGAATCGACCTATGGCGATCGATTGCATAAAAGTAAAGAAGATACGTATAAGGAATTTACGGAAATAATCACTGAGGCATACAATCGGAAGGGAAATGTTGTTATTCCGGCCTTTGCTGTCGAGCGCACGCAGGAAATCATCTTTACGCTGGGAAGGCTTTTTAAGGAAGGGAAAATTCCGCGAATGCCGGTTTTCATCGATTCCCCTTTGGCCATATCGGCGACAGAAATATTTAAAATGAACAGGGATTGTTTTGATGATGAAACGATGCGCCTTATTTTATCTGGCGATAATCCGCTTGAGTTTGACAACTTACACTATACGCGCGATACCGCTGATTCAAAGCGATTAAACGAGGAAGCGAAGGGTGCCATTATCATTTCTGCCAGTGGGATGTGCAATGCGGGAAGAATCAAATTTCATTTGCTACATAATCTTTATCGAAGCGAATCGTCAATTGTGTTTGTGGGATATCAAGCTGAAGGAACACTGGGAAGGCAACTCGTTGATGGGGCGAAGAAAGTGCGCATTCTTGGGGAAGAAGTTATTGTGCGAGCAAAGATTCATACCTTGGGCGGATTTTCTGCCCACGCCGATCGCGATGGGCTATTAGAATGGATGTCGTCAATACAAAATCCAAATCTAAAAGTATTTGTGGTGCATGGGGAAGAAACAGCAAGCATTTCATTTGCAAAAGCTATTCAAGAAAAGCTTGGCTGGGATTCAGAAGTGCCCCGATGGGGGGAAATAATCGATTTAAAGACCGGGATGCGTTCTATCGCTTCGTATGGCATTCCGCGTTATACGGGATTGTTGGAACATGAATTTAAAGAATTAAAAGAGGTTATAGCTATCCTTGAAGAAAAATATAAAAAAGCATTAATTCATGAAAAACATGGAGACGAAGAAAAAATTGAGCACCAGTTAAAAGACATCAGGCGCATGCTGCAAACCATTGCCGATGAAATTTAAAAAAATGGTTTAAGGACATAATACCTTTTTTCCGAAAAGAAATGTAGACATCCTACTGAAGGAGTTGATCATGCGTTATCTGATTTCTGGATTATTGTTGCTGCTGGGCATGTTGTTGTTTTTTATGTTGATTACCGCTTGTGCGCCTGGACGTACGATGACGCGAGATTCTGCGGCATCCGAGAAAGCGGTGACGGTAAGCGGATCTCAAGCAGAAGAGGTAGATTTTAATTTCGATGAGGACGAGCCGGTAGAAACATTTCCAAAAAATATGTCAAAAAAGCTCGCGAAGAATGCGGATTCTACTTCCAGATCAAAACTTAGTGCGAATAGGAACGCCGAAGAAGAAATTGATGAAGGGAGCGATGAACAATTTTCTCAACAAAACGAACGGTTTTATCAAAAAGGTGAAGCGTCGTGGTATGGAAGAGCTTTTCATGGGAAGAAAACCGCATCGGGTGAAAAATTTGATATGTACGATTACACTGCCGCGCATCGAACTTTGCCTTTTGGCACCATCCTTACGGTAAAGAATTTAGAAAATAACAAAACAGTAAAGGTTCGAATAAACGATAGAGGGCCTTATCGGGAAGGAAGAATTCTTGATCTTTCATATGCCGCAGCGCGGAAGCTCGATATGCTGAGTTCAGGAACTGCACTGGTGGGGATCAACATACTAAAAAAAGGAGCGGGAGAAAGTTCGTTCCGGCAAAAATTTAATGATGTTGAACCTGCAGCGGGGGATGAGGCAGATTTCGATACCGAGATTGATCGCGATAATAGTTTGCGTGGACGGTTAGCGCTTCAGGTCGGTGCATTTTATTCAAAGGGAAATGCGCATCGACTCAAATCGAAAATCGAGGGGTTAATCGATCGACCGGTAATTATACATCGCGATGGCGAGATGTACAAGGTTCGAATCCTTTCAATTGCATCGAAAAAGGAACTGGAACGTATTCGGGAAACTCTTAACGCAGAGAACATACCGAATTTTACTGTAAGGAATCTACAAGAGTAAATTCAGATTTAAAGTGTAAATTTTGCACAACAAATACCTTCTTGTGAGAAGGTATTTGTCTTTTAGTATGAATAAATAATTTTTTAAGAAAAAATATTGACATGAAAACCCTATTTTTTAGTATTTTGTCTCCATTTATGCCCACGTAGCTCAGTCGGCAGAGCATTTGCATGGTAAGCAAAAGGTCACCAGTTCGATTCTGGTCGTGGGCTGTTCGCGGAATCTTTCGTGTGGTGAATGGCTTTTTTCTTTTCCAAATTTTATCCTGCACAGCATTGCGAAACGCGGATAAGTCACGTGTGTTAACGAGAGGTCGAAAAAGTGCGTATTCATGTCGTAAAGTTTAAATTATCTAATTTAGATAAAGTTAACCTGTGTAAGTGGGTTATATATTTGAGTTAAAGGGTTTATATCGATGCGTGAAATAGTTTTATTATCGTGTAAGGATTGTAAGCGTCGTAATTATTCGATTACAAAAAACAAGAAGACGCAAACGAGTAAAATCGAAATAAAAAAATATTGCAAGTTCTGCAACAAACACACGCTGCATAGGGAAACAAAGGCATAAGGGATAGTCTTGTGGTAAGTTGCATTTCGGTTTTCACCGATGCAAGATGATTCGCAAAAACTGAGGTGGTGTTATTATGAAGTTTTTGGATTTTATTAAAGAATCGCGCGAAGAACTAAAAAAGGTTACTTGGCCTGAAAAGGAAGAGGTGAGTAATTTCACAATGGTTGTCATCGTCACGTTGTTTATCGTTTCAATTTTTTTAGCAATTGTTGATTTTGGGTTAAATCATTTAATTGGGATATTTGTGAGATAACTGATGGAAAAAGAATGGTATGTATTGCATACGTATTCCGGGCATGAGAATAAGGTAAAGCTTGCAATTGAAAAAAAGCTTGCCAATATTGGCCTGGAAAACGAAAAGGATTTTCGAATTAAAATTCCAACGCTTGAAGTGCCAGAAATCAAAGATGGCAAAAAGCGGATTAAATTGAAAAAGTTTTTCCCGGGTTATATTATTATTGAAATTGCGTTAACCGATGAGGTAAGGAAGCTTATTAAAGATACACCGGGAGTTACAAATTTTCTTGGAACATTTGATCCTTCGAAAGGGACATATGAACCCAAGCCCCTTTCTCGCACTGAAGTGAGTAGCCTTTTTGAGCAACCGGGCGAACAAAAGGCAAAGGAGAAAGTATCGGTAGCAATGGATTTCTCTGTGGGCGATCACATAAGGGTTATCGATGGCCCATTTAGTAATTTCACGGGTGTTATTGAGGAAGTGTTTCCAGAGAAAGGGAGAGTTCGAGTGAAAGTTGAAATTTTTGGGCGGGCTACACCAGTTGAGCTCGATTTTCTTCAAGTAGGAAAAATTTGAAAGGGATGATAAAATCATTTAGATAGGTTAATTGCAATGGCAACAAAAAGCGCAACAGGGACTAAAAGAAAAAAAAGAGTAGTCACAGAAATAAAGCTGCAAATCGTAGGGGGGCAGGCAACACCTGCACCGCCGGTAGGCCCCGCATTGGGACAACACGGTCTGAATATTATGGAATTTTGTAAGTCCTTTAATGAAAGGACGAAAAGTCAAACGGGAACCCTTCTTCCAGTTGTGATTACAGTATACGAGGATAGAACCTATTCGTTCGTTGTAAAAACTCCCCCCGCGTCAGTGCTCATAAAAAAGGCGCTTGGTATAGAGAAAGGTTCAAGCGATCCTTCGAAAACGAAGGTGGGTAAAATCACACGAAAACAACTTGAAGAAATTGCAAAGATTAAAATGCCCGATTTAAATGCAAATGATCTTGAAGCAGCCATTAAAATAATTGCGGGGACAGCCCGTGCGATGGGCGTTGAGGTAGAAAAATAATAAGTTTTAATTCCTGTAAGTGTTTGAAGGAGATGCTATGAAACATGGCAAAAAGGTAATGGCGGCACGCGCAAAAGTTGATAGGCATAAGGCATACGATATTGCGGAAGCAATAAAACTGATGAAAGAAGTTAAATTTGCAAAGTTCGATGAAACGGTGGAAATGGCTGTGAAGGTGGTGCATAAAAGCCTACAAAATGTAAGAGGGGCCGTAACGTTACCCCATGGGACGGGGAAAGAGGTGCGCGTGTTGGTTATTTGCAAGGGCGATAAGCAGAAGGAAGCAAAAGAAGCGGGAGCAGATTTTGTTGGAGCCGATGACGTCATAGAAAAAATTAAAGGTGGGTGGATAGATTTCGATGCAGTTGTCGCAACGCCCGACATGATGAAAGAGGTAGGGAAGTTGGGACCAATTCTTGGGAAAAAAGGCCTTATGCCGAAACCAAAATCGGGAACAGTGACAGATGATATAAAAGGAATTGTAAAAGAATTAAAAGGCGGTCGTGTTGAATACAAAGCTGATAAAACAGGGGTAATCCATTTAGGGATTGGGAAAGTATCTTTCGACAATTCTAAGATTGAAGAAAATGTACGCGCATTTTATGGCCAAATCGTGAGGGATAAACCGTCCGATGCAAAAGGAAATTACATTAAATCAGTTCATATTTGTTCCACAATGGGCCCTGGTATAAAAATCAATCATAAGGGGTTGTAAACGATGGTGAAGCAGCACAAAATCGATGAAGTTGCAAAATTGAAAGAGCAACTTCGCAATAAACGTAATTTTATTCTTACTCATTATAGCGGTATAAAGGTAAAAGACTTAAGCGCACTGCGCAGGAAGCTTCGTGAGGCAGGTGCCGATTACAAAGTGGTGAAGAACAAGTTATTTAATCTTGCATTACGACAAGAGGGATATGTTTCAATAGAAAATTACTTAAAAGGGCCTACGGCTGTTGCGTTTGTTAAAGATGATGTAAGCGCTGTAGCGAAGCTTTTAAAGGAGTTTAAAAAAGAAATTGAAGCATTCAGCATCCGACTTGGAGTGATGGATAATGCGATTTATAGCGCAGAACAGATCGAAAAGATTGCCGACCTTCCTCCAAGGGATGTTGTCCTCGCGCAACTGATGGGGTTGATAAATGCACCGCTGACAAATATTGCATCTGGCATAAATCAAGTAATTGCAGCCCTGGCAAGAGGAATAAAAGCAGTAGCAGAAAAAAGGGCGCAATAATTTTTAATGAAAATAAGGGGATTGAGAGTTGATATTCGCATTGCAAGTTGGTCGTTGACTGATGTGTAATGAATACAATTCTCCCTTATAAGTTTTTACGGCGATGACCGTATTAACTTGAGTAACATCACTAAGTATAAGGAGAAGAACGATGGCAAAACTTTCAATTGCTGAACTTTTAGACGCAATAGGAAGCCTTACTGTAGTTGAGGCAGCGGAGCTTGTGAAAGCGATGGAAGAAAAATTCGGTATTTCTGCAGCTGCTCCCGTAGCGGTGGCGGCGGTTGGCGCAGCTGCACCGGTACAAGAAGCGGTAGAAGAAAAGACCGAATTTGACGTAATTTTAAAAAGTCATGGTGACAAGAAGATCGAAGTCATTAAAGAAGTTCGCGCAATTACTGGATTGGGATTAAAAGAAGCAAAGGAACTGGTTGAAGCAGGTGGAAAGCCAGTAAAGGAAAAGGTGTCAAAAGAAGAAGCTAATAAGATAAAAGAAATTTTAGAAAAAGTTGGTGCAACTGTCGAAATTAAGTAATTTATAAAAAAGCAATTATTTCGAGCTTTACATGGAAAATGAAGAATTTAAAAGCAAAAATGAGCTTGAAATGATTGCAATGGAAAACGTGAACCGCAAAGGGTGAGGAGAAGGGGATACGCAGTTCTTATAGATGCAATGATTTGCCGTGAAGGGAGTTTTTCGCTGAGATGAAGCAATGATGTGGGTCAAGAGGAAAAACTCCAAGCGAGGTGATTTGGCTGAATCGATAGCGTTTGACATGTTCGAGCGGAAAAACTAAGAGGTTTGGTTTACAAATTGTAGCCAGACCTTTTGGTGTTTGAGAAATTGGTGTGACAATGTTGAGCGGTTAGATGGGGTTATGTGTTTTGTAAGCGGAAAATATAGAACAGCAAACATTTGTTAGGATATTCAGATGTGGGTGCCTTGTATTGGGCAATTGCTTTTGGTAGAAGAGGTTGCGAATTTGCTAAAAGCGATGGGGGTGCTCACTAACACAATAAATATTCTATATATTTAAGGTAGATTTTTATGCAAAAAGTTGAATCAGGTTCAGTAGTAAATTTCGGTAAAATTAAAACCAATATTAGCCTTCCCAATCTTATTGAAGTACAGTTGAAATCATATGAATGGTTTCTTCAAGCTGAAGTTGAGCCCAAAAAGAGGAAATCGCAAGGGTTGCAGGCCGTTTTTGAAGAAACGTTTCCCATAGAGAGTCCTCATGAGGATACTGCGCTCGAGTTCATACAGTATGAAATCGGAAGTCCAAAATACTCTGAGTTAGAATGTAAAGAGCGAGATGTCACTTATGCTGCTCCGTTAAAAGCGATAATTCGCTTAATTAAAAAAGACACAATGGAAGTTCGTGAACAATCGGTGTACATGGGCGATATTCCTCTCATGACACCAAGGGGAACATTTATTATAAATGGTGCCGAACGAGTTGTGGTAAATCAGCTTCATCGTTCGCCGGGAATATTTTTTTCATTCGAAGAAGCAGAGCGCGTTTACAGTGCAAGGGTAATTCCCGATCGCGGGTCATGGCTTGAATTCGAAATGGATAAGAAGGGATTTATTATTGCACGCGTTGATAGAAAGAAAAAATTTCCTGCAACGCTTCTCGTTCGAGCTTTTGGATATGAGACAAACGATGCCATTATCCGCCTTTTTTATCCTACTCAAAAGGTTGAACTTAACGATGAAAAGGCCTTTGAATCGCTTAATGGAAGGCGCGTTGCCAGCGATGTGATAAATCCTGAAACGGGTGAAATAATAATTAGCGCGGGCGAGCGCATCAACATTGACGTAGTTGATAGATTTAAAGAAGAAAACATTACCTCAGTTGAGTTAATAAAATTCCCAAATAACAAGGACGATACATTCCTCATCAATACCCTTGAAAAGGATATGGAACTCATTGAGACCGTAAACGGTAACTATACGGTCGCACAAAAAGCGGTACTTAAAATTCACGAAATAATGCGGCCGGGCGAACCAAAAAATATAGAAAATGCGATGGCAGAACTTAATCGTCTATTCTTTAACCCTCGGACCTACAGTCTTGGTGCTGTGGGGCGATACATGATAAATAAAAAATATGGGATCACGCGTTTTAAAAAGAGGTCGGGTCTCGATGAAGAAATAAAGAAAAACAAAGATTTAAAGGATTTATTTGAACGAGTGCGCCAGACAATGCGGAAGGGCGGCTATTTGAAAGTGATGCAAACAATGGCCGAGGAGATTCGTGCAAAACTCGGCGATGTGCGCGTGTTAGAGCTTGAAGTTCTTACAGATGCCGATATCATTTATGCGTTAAAAAATTTATTTTACATCATTGCCGAAGACAAATCGTACATCGATGTAAAAGAGTTTGTCATCGACGGGCAGAAAAAGACTTATGAGATTGAAGTTTTTACCAATGTCGATGATATCGACCATCTAGGGAATCGCCGCATCCGTTCTGTTGGTGAACTTTTAGCAAACCAAATTAAAATAGGTTTTCAAAGAATGGAGCGCGTCATAAAAGAGCGCTTGACAACTCAAGATTCGGATGTCGCAACGCCGCAAGCGCTTATCAGCATCAAGCCAATCATGGCAGTGATTAGCGAATTTTTTGGTTCAAGCCAACTTTCGCAGTTTATGGATCAGACGAATCCGCTCGCAGAACTTACCCACAAGCGCCGACTTAATGCATTGGGACCAGGTGGGCTTTCGCGCGAGCGTGCAGGATTTGAAGTGCGAGACGTGCACCCTTCCCACTATGGCCGCATGTGCCCAATCGAGACGCCAGAAGGTCCAAACATCGGCTTGATAG
>JAOAAF010000126.1 GCA_026419015.1 Spirochaetota bacterium | reverse complement strand
CATATGCACGCACCACATCGCGCACATCGCAGAAGTCCCGCTCAACATCTATATTCCCCAATTCAATACATCGCAGATTTTCTTTAAATGCTTTTATTATCTTCAGTATTACAAAAATTTCGTTCTGCCCAACTCCGGTATGGTTAAAAGGCCTAAATATCACATATTCCAGCCCATATTCGGTAGAGTATAATTTTACAAGCATCTCCCCTATCGCTTTGCTGGCACCATAGTGATTCACTGGGTTTAATGGCATATCCTCAACAATTGGCTGTAATTCGTCAGGTACATTCCCATATACCTGGCTTGAACTAATGAAAATAAAACGCGGAAGTTTATCAAGGGTACAACAACTCGCCAGTACATTTAACGTCCCTTTAACATTCACATCATAAATCGCATCGACATTTTGATCATCAACAAATGATGCAGCAGCAAGGTGATAGACACAATCAGGCTTAATCCTATTTACAATCTCCTCCATCTGTAACTTATTGCATATATCGACCGAAAAAACCTCTTCGCTTTGCGAAATATAATCAACACCCCACACTTGATAACTCAACTGAGTTAATATTTCTCTTAAGTGCTTCCCCACAAAACCATTAATGCCTGTGATTAAAATCTTCATAAAAAATTTCACATATGCTATCATTTGTTTCTTTCAATATCTTTTCTTAACATTATTTCTGCAAGCTCTTTATATTTCACTTTGGCTTCCCAACCCAATTCCTTTTTCGCTTTTGAGGCATCTCCGATCAACATATCCACTTCAGCAGGTCGAAAAAAATCTGGATTTACTTTCACTAATATTTTCCCCGTTTTCGAATCTTTTCCTATTTCGGATACGCCTTCCCCTATCCATTGAATTTTTTTATTTACAAGCTCAAAACACACCTCAATCCATTCACGAACAGAATGCACTTCGCCAGTCGCAAGCACGTATGTATCGGGTTTTTGCGTTTGTAACATTAACCACATTCCAACTACGTATTCCTTGGCATACCCCCAATCGCGTTTCGCATTTAAATTCCCGATCTCAAAGTAATCTTGTTTGCCATTGTATATTTTGGCTACTGCATCCGTTATCTTACGCGTAACGAATTCAATCCCGCGCAATGGCGATTCATGATTAAAAAGGATTCCGCATGCTGCAAAAATATTGTACGATTCACGATAATTAATAGTAATCCAATGGCCATAAAGTTTTGCAACTGCATACGGGCTTCGCGGATAAAAAGGTGTTGTCTCTTTTTGTGGAATTTCCTGCGCTCTTCCAAATAATTCTGAAGTTGATGCCTGATAAAATTTAATCTCTTTATTCACAATTCGAATCGCCTCAAGAACATTGGTCACACCCAATGCCGTTACATTTCCAGTTAAAATGGGGTTTGAAAATGAATGTGCGACAAAACTTTGTGCAGCTAAATTATACACTTCAACTGGTTTTACTTTATCCAAAATTCTTATTATACTTGCAGCATCTAAAATATCAATTTCCTCAAGTTGCACTTCATTCAGTATTCCTAATTCCTCCAAACGCCAAAAATTCGGCGAACTCAATCGCCTAAATCCTCCTACTACCTTGTATCCTTTGCGCAAAAGAAATTCAGCTAAATACGCGCCATCCTGTCCTGTAATCCCCGTAATAAATGCTGTTTTCATTATCAAACCCCTTTTGCGGATTATCTCGAGTTTTTTAATATATGGCTACGTGCATATTTATATATAACATAAGCTATTTTTTAATTAATTTCACAATGGAGCAGATTTTCAATGAATCTTATAATTTTAAGTAATCTTTCTTGGCGAAAGCATTACGATTTCACATATCGCTCATCACTTTTTCACATAAATCTCCTCAAATACAGCGAGCAATTCCTTTGCGCATCGCTCCCATGAATAATTTTTCACATTTTCTTTCCCGCGCGCAATCAATTCTTTCTTTACCTTCGAATTGCATACAACCAATTCCATCGCATTCGAAATTTGCGCAACATCGTAAGGATTTACCACTAATGCGCCATCCCCTGCGACCTCAGGACAGCTCGACACATCGCTTGTAATTACTGGACACCCGCATGCTTGGGCCTCAAGAATTGGTAAACCAAACCCTTCGTACAACGATGGATAAAGATAACAATCCGCAAGATTATATAATGCGACAAGTTCATCATCATTTACAAATCCTAACTTTATTACCCTCTGTTCAAGTTTTTTTTCTTGTATAAATTTAAACACTTCATCATCGCGCCAGGAATATCCCCCCGTGACATACAAATTGTGCGGAAGCTTGCTTTTTACAATATCAAATGCTTTTAACACATTCAGCATATTCTTTCGCGGGCTTAATGACCCTGCATAAAAGAAAAAAGGAATTCGCAAATTATATTTTTCCTTCACGGCCTCAAGTTTCTTTTCATCTTTCATTTCTACAAAAACATCCTCGACGCCTTCCTTGATAACCCGTATTTTTTCACTCGGAATCCGCAACAGTTCCTGCATGCGCCGCGCTGTAAATTCAGATACCGCAATATTCATTGCAGATATTTTTCCATTGATGGGTATCATCAAGGTATGATGGAGATTATCAAAAAATTTGAACTCGCGAAATTTAAGTTCTTTCTCAAAATATACAATATCGTGAAACACTGGGACAGCTTGTCCTTTAATCCACGGTGAAAACGTATTTTTGGGGAAAAACCATACATCGATGTTGTACTTTCGCGACATTTCGGGAAGATAAACATAATCAAAATAAACTTTAGAACTTAATTTTCTCACAATAACATTAAAATTCTCGCCAAGGTGGAAATCGAAATTAACTTCGTTGTTCGCAAATATAAAATAGTTATTTTTGCGATCGAACTTTGAGAGTTCCTTAATTACATTGACAGTATATCGATATGGTCCTCCTTTCCGTTCGGTAAGCACTCGCCCATTTATTGCGATGTTCATATCCCCTCACTGCTACAAGTTTAAATCCACATTCTTCATTTCACCTATATCTCGAAAATGCATCATTTTCTCATTGTTTAAAACTTCGATGCTATCCCAATGAACATTCAGCCTCACATAATGCCAACAAAAATATTTAACATCAGTCAATAGTAAAAAACTACACTCCCATCTCAATCAAAATTTCAGTTCATTTATTAAAATTGAAAAATGTTAAAAAAATAAGTGAGCGTACAGCGATTCGTAAATTTACCCAGTTTTCCCGCTTCATCCAAATACAATTTTCGCTTGCACAAATCATGCATGGGCATCTTGCTTCCTTTTTTCCGTCAATAAATCGACAAAACAAATTATATAGAAGAATTTCCTCGCATAAAGCTGCGATCATCCCAGAGAAAATCTTATCCGAAATATTCGCGCATAGACCCGCAAAAGGCGAAACACTCACCCCATCAGCAGTTTCGCGATTTTGCAAAATTCTACAAAATGGATAAAAATTGTTGCGGAATTTTTATCTTATTGCATGCTCAACCGGCTTAAACATTATGTCACATTTATTGTTTTACCCCCAGTTCTCCGCTATGTCCTTATTTTCATGTTTATTATTATTAAAATGTTATCACATTAACATATCAACATGAATAAAAAAAACTAACAATTTTATTTTTTTGTTCCAAAATTTCTCTTAGAAAAACAATCCGACTGAATCGAAAAAAAATTTGTGATATAAATCGCAAGGCGCTCGTAATATCTCAAAAAATCAAGGATTAACACAATTATGTCGCTACAAAATTGAAAGAAAACTAAAACAAATATCTTCACCTTCAAAAATGTAATGACAATACTATCAATACAGCAAAAGAAATAATCGACAATCTTTATTTTTTGTGGATAGTGTGGATAATTTTGTGAATAAATGGGATAATAGATATGTACATTTTTTCTATTTCGTTGTATTTTTCGCCCGTGGCACCCTTTAAAATATCATTTTGCCAAAATGATCGACACCGTAAAAAAATTTTTCTTCAATATTTTTTTTTACTCTTAATTTTTTAATCCATTATGCCGATATTGTCAATTGGGAAACATGTGCCCAAAATTTTGCATGCGATTGAAAAGCGGCGAATGAAATGCGAATTATACTTAAATAACGAATTGAAACTTTTTTGCGCGCGTGCGGTATCGAATTTAATTGTCAAAATTTTGGGCCAAATAGGCTTTTCCCGCAAAAAAATTCTTGATTAATTGTTCTGGTGGTGCTACAGTTTCAACAAACACCCACAGGCAATTATATTAAATGGGCAAGGATGCTCACAAATTTAAGGAATGGAGCAAATATAATGAGAAAAATCCTACAGTGCTCTTCCTTAAATAATATCAACAAAAGGAGTGTTACAATGAAACCAAAGGTGGCAGTACTTTTTGCAATCATATGCGTTATCGCATTGTCGCTCACTGTTTCTACGGTTACAGTGAATGCGCAGCAAAGTGCAGGCAAAAAAGTGGAATCCCAAAGTGCTGGCGCTTCGAAGGAACAACTCGATGACCCCGATTCCCGAATGATGCGCGCCGACAATTATTTAGAACGCTTTTCGGCAGTAGAAAACGTTGAGCGATTTATGCGAGAAAATATCGAAGATATTTATCTTTTGAAAGTAATCGTAACAAACTTCCCCGCCGAAGGATGGAAAAAAGATTACGACGAACTGTACGAAAAGTATAAAGAGGGTCTTCAAAATTTTTATAAGCGGCGCGTGATCACCGCTCAACGGCAGTTATTGGAAAACAAAAATCAAATCAATAACCTTTTTAGAAAAGTAGCGGAAAAATATCGCAAAGATGCCGAAGAGATGCTCGATGTATGCGCAAAGAGCATTTTAATCGTTTCGCTCAACAAGCTTACGCGCTACGATCCCGACAAAAACAAGCAGCTTATGGACAACACAATGCGCCTGCGCGTTGCGTATGGCAAAACGGATGACGCCTATGAAGCAACTGTAAACCATAAATACGTGTATGCAATTTATCACTATCGCAATGCGAAAGCGTATGCGATAAAAATCATGGACGATTTAATAAACGAAGAGATGATTCGAAAAGATTTCCGAGATCCCGATGAAGAAAAAGCAATACGCGATTTAATTGCGAAGAAAAACAGTTTCGATCTGGAAACCCATCGGGCAGATAATGCCAACCGCATCAGATCTGAAACCAAGCAAACTGGTCAGCAGACGAAGTAATTTTCTGGCGCAGAGAGTATGAAAAATTTTAGAAGAGGTGGGAAAACCCGCCTCTTTTTATTATTCGTTATTACACGTTATAAAAACTTAATGTCGCATATGAACTTAATCGCATCGATTGCTTTGATCGGTTCCGTGATGGCGGTGGGAAATTTTCTCTCGATGCGAAGCGAACCAATTTTTCGCGTTGTGCTGGACCCCGGACACGGGGGCATTAGTTTACCGAATATAGAACTTCACGGCGATCGTTTCGATTCCATAAGCAAAAAATACCTTTCTCCATTTGCCGAGGGGGCTTCACATAAAGGGCTTTGGGAACACGAACTCGTCTACGAAATTGCCGTTAAGACTAAACATCTGCTCGATTGCTGCGCTCCGAATGGAGATTTTGCGAAATTCCGCCAAATCCTTTTGCGCTACAGCAACGTAGAACCAAAACGGATCTTCATTGAAAGCTATTTAAGCCGTGGCCCCTCAAAAAATCGGGAAGAAATTCTTAAACGAGAAGATCCTAATGCAGAATTTCGCCTTTATGATTACCCCAATAAAAATGGGAACATTCTTCCCGGCAGAATTTCACGAATTAATTCCATAAAACCTCACCTCGTCGTCTCGCTCCATATAACAAAGGAGTATTCAACAGCATATCGCGGGTTGAGTCCCGTAATCGTCGCACCGCATTCGCTTCTCGATCAAGGTCTTTCATATCTACAAGGAAAAATTGCTCACAAAGAATTCTTCACTTTAAGTCCATACCGAGAATGGTTTGCAGAATCGGCAAAAAAGCCTCTCTTCCATTGGTTTTTAAGCGATGTTGCTTCGTATTTCACTGGATACCCTCTTACCGATGATGGAAAAATTGACATAAAATCGTTTAAAGGATATCGCTACAATATGGTAACCTGGGCATATCGAGATCCAACCGGTTGGGAGAACCTCGCACGCAACCATCCTGAAGACTCTCAATACTCTTCGTCAATTGATCGCTTTATCCCTAATGGAAAATTCTGGGAACGCGAGAAAAGCGTGTATGAATTTTACCGCCGCGACAATGGCGAAGAAGGATTTGGTGGCGATAACATGTATGCCTCATCGGAAATTATTCGATTTATTCTCTTCTCTCTTCATTTGCACGGTCAAGATCATCCGCACCAGAAACTTACAAAACCATACATTTCTACCTGGTCGGTACCGTTACTCGTCAACGCTATTGCTGCGTTTGTAGAACTCGGTTCCGTTGCAAACGCACGCCACCGTTATCTTTTTATCCATAAGCAAGAAGAGATTGCCGAAGGAATCGCCGTAGGCATTTACTCACTTCTGGCAGGTATCCGTCTTAATAAGAGCTCATTTAGATACTTACCAAAAGGAAAGCGCCTCGAATTTGAAAAATATACTTCACCAGACGGTTCATGTTATTTCGATAAAGCAGTAAAATAGCACTGTCTAAATTTATGCGCATCACCGTTCAAACGAAGCGATTGAACACGGCGCTTTCCCCTTGCATCCCGTTTTCTTTTCACGAATTATGCAAAAGATTTCCCTTTCATTCTTTTTTCGATTGCTACACGTAACAATCATTCTCATATGCAGTGAACAATTCAGATCACGAAAAAGGGAAATAGCGTTATTCCCCTTCGGAAAAGAAATCCAATTTCGTTATTTTTAAAACCCCGTTCACTGTTTCGCTTCTCCTACAAAGGCATTGTTTTCAAAACGTCCGCGCAAAACTCTCCCATCCTTGAATGTATACGTTCCATTTCCATGCATCGCGCCATCTTTCCATTGACCTTCGTATTTATCGCCATCGGGCCAGATGTAAATTCCATATCCGTTGCGTTTATCTTCGCGAAATTCTCCAATATACTTTGAGCCGCTAGGGTACACATATATCCCCTTCCCATCGCGCATATTCCTTTTCCAACTGCCTTCATACTTTTCATTATTTGGCCAATGATAAACTCCTTCGCCTTCGCGATATCCCTCCTTGAATTGGCCGATGTACTTTGAACCGCTTTGCAGTTGAATCGTTCCTTTCCCTTCAGTGCAGTTCCCTTCAATGCACTCCCTCGGTTGGCTACTCGAACATCCATATGCAATTGCCATCACCATGCTCACTATTGCCAATTTTTTGTTCATAAATATACCTCTGATTTATAAAAATTATTACAATTATGGCATATATGTTCTCCGCCATTTTAACATAGTATATATCATCAATAAATCTGCGCAATTCTTTTTTTATCCGAAACTAACAACAAAAATATCGCTGGATTTATTTCTCATACCGTTTTCGCCATAAACTGCGAAGCCGTTCGGCAATAGCTTTCTCCGCTCCTTCTTCGGTCGGTTTATAAAATATCATCCCCTCAAAACCATCAGGGAAATAATTTTCTTCAATAAAATGCTTCGAATAATCATGGGGATAGCGATAATCTCGTCCATATCCCAAATGCTTTGCAAGTCCTGTCGGTGCATTCCGCAGATGCAGCGGGACAATTAACGGCTTTTTCGCAACTGCATCCTTTGCTGCTTTTATTGCTTTGTAGGCAGCATTGCTTTTTGGCGCTGAGGCAAGGTAGGTCGCACAATGTCCCAAAATTATTTCTGCTTCGGGCATTCCTATGTTTTGCACTGCTACGAGCGCTGATACTGCCAAATTCAACGCCTGGGGAACAGCATTCCCAATATCCTCAGATGCGAAAATTACCATTCTTCGCGCAATGAAAAGAGGGTCCTCCCCCCCTTCAAGCATGTGCGCTAAATAGAGCAATGCCGCATCGGGATCGGAACCTCGAAGCGATTTAATAAAGGCCGATATGGTATCGTAATGTCTGTCCCCTGCCCGATCATAACTGACGACACTTCGCTGAATCGCTTCACGCGCGATATCAGCCGTTATGATTCCCTCAGACAAAAAAGCTGCGCTTTCAAGCGCGTTCAATAACCGACGGGCATCTCCTTGCGCATACATTATGAGCTGTCTCTTATACACATCTGAC
>JAOAAF010000011.1:34574-41580 GCA_026419015.1 Spirochaetota bacterium | reverse complement strand
GTTCACAAATTTCAAGCACTTCGTCAAAGATGGAAAAATCGTATTCCCCTTTGCGTGGTTCTAACAGCGACCAACTAAATTCCATCAAGCGCACTTCATCGGCGCCCATCGCTCGGATTCGCGCTAAATCCGATTTCCAAAGGGAACGATCCCACTGCTCGGGATAGTATGCGACACCAAATTTCACACCGTTATGGAGTTTATGCATCTCAATTTACCCTATCATTGTTTTCAATACGTAAATTGTGGGAAATAGCTGCTCTGCGCGACATTTTTCCCCATTGATGAAATAATCGCCCAATTTTGGAACGCGAATGTAGACTGCAATTGGTTTTCGAGAATTTTTAAAACTTTTTATTGTGAAATTTTTTCCCTTTGTGGAAAAAACTTCAATTTCACTTCCTGGGAAAATGTGCCCTGTTGTTCCTGCAATCGAAGGTATTTTAGATGATATTTTTAGCAAGCACTGGGTTTGGTGGGGCGAGAGCGAAATCGGTGAATCGCCCACAATAAACTGCGTTTCATCGCGATATGGATCGTATTGGAAGAAAATGCCATTCGGAAGAACAAACTTTTTCATTTCGTCGGACATATTCGTGAACGCGACATACGAAAGAGAACCAATTGTAAAATGAATTGTATAAAGCCCAGCATCGTTTTGTACGGATTCTATTGTTTTATTCCGAAGTGGGAAGTGTGAGAGGTATTGCCGCATGATTGCCGATGAATAGTTCGCAATATTATCAGAGATAAATACAAGGCCACCGAAAATATTATTTAAAATAAAAAGCGTATTTTTTTCATCAAAAGAAAGCGAATTGTTCTCATCCCGAAGGATGAAAACATCGGGATCGTTTAAAAAAGCGCGGTTCTGTAAATGCCGACGATGGATAGTGCAAGTAAGAGAGTGTTTGGTATCTACTCGTTCGCGGTAGCGCATGAATTTCAATACCACATCTTCCCATTTGAGCGCAACATCGCCGCCAATGCGACAATACTCAACTTCCCCAAAAGCCGAGCCTAACGGTACCCCGCAGCCCAATATCTTTTTCCCGCGGGCGAGGCTGCGCAAAAGTTCCATCGCATCGCGCATAATTTTCCCACGAGATTTCCCCTTTCGTGGAATTATCGCTGCGGCATATAAAAAATCGAGTTTTACCATATCGAAGTTCCAGTCACGAAGCACCGTGTTGAACACGTCTTCCAGGTATCGCTTTACTTGGTCGTTGTAGATATCGAGCGCATAGAAATTACCGCTCCATAATGGGTTCCACCCCGCTTCGATTGGAATACCGTTTTCGTCTTTTACTAACCAATTTTTTTTATGAGCGAAAATCGTCGATTTCTTCTCACAAATAAAAGGTGCAAGCCACAATCCTGCCTGATACCCTGCGCGGTGAATTTCTGATGCAATTTTTTTCATGCCGCTTGGGAAAACGGGTTTGATCGATAGCCAATCCCCAACAGCAGTTTGATATCCATCGTCGATTTGGACAATATCGATTGGGACTTTATTTTCAAAAAGCGCGCGCACGTTTTCGAGTATGATATTTTCTGAAATTTTCGTGTAGTAATTATACCAACTTGTCCATCCAGTGGTTGGCTGCGCGCGCGATGTTAGCTTCGCGTGTGAGAAATATTCGTCAAAAACAAACTGTTCATCGCCATATAACAAAACAATATCGGCGACGATCAAGGAGCGATCAACTTCGAGCCCTTTGCAATCTTTTATGATTTTTAATAAATTCCGCGAGGTATGATATTGGAAAATCGTGTATCCATCCTTTTCGGTAAGGGAACCAGCAAGGTATATCAAACCGCTTTTCCGAATGTAAGTGTAAGTGTGAGAATGAAATTCCCCACTTTTTCCAGAATATGGGTAAAAATGAATATCGCCATATCGGTGCATTTTTATCGCATGCATGATTTTGCGAAGGGGGAGAAGTTTTTCGTTGATTGCAAATTCCCTGCTTTCCGTCCACGATTGGTATCCATTGCAGAATATGGAATCATTGTGTGCAAAGGGAAATTCGCAATGAATTACCAGATCGCTGAGCACAATTGTACTCTCAGGTCTAAGGTGGATTTGTACGCGCATTCCATTCCGAAGCTGTTTTGTGGCGAAATGGATGACAAGCCCCTTCAATTTATATTCTTTTCCCACTTCAATGTTTCCTTCTTGCATAAGGCCGCGTAAGAAATATCGTACATATAAAGTTTTGATTGTCCAATTCATCTGTTACACCTCACCGATAATTCCTACACCATCTGATGTAGTGCATTTATAAAATTCAGCTGTAAAACCTGTTTTTTCACGATAAACATTGGACGCATAGTTGATGAGATTTTCTACTGCATCGCGGTGCACTAATGCAATCGCGCAACCGCCAAAACCCGCACCAATCATACGCGCTCCAATGCAGCCCTCAACGCTGCGAGCGGCATTAACGAGTGTGTCCAGTTCAATCCCGCTCACTTCGTATTCGTTGCGCAACGATGAATGCGATTCATCCAGAAGTTTACCTAACTCGAAAAGATTTCCTTCTTCAAGCGCCTGTACCGCTTTTTGTACGCGAATCTGTTCTGCAATTACATGCCGTGCCCGCTTATAAATGACAACGTCGTCTATATGCGTTAAATCTGCTTCGGTTGCATCGACGAGATTCTCTATGGGTCGGTGTTTTTTTATGAGCGCAAGGGCATGGTGGCATTCGGAAAGTCGTTCGTTATATTTTGATTCTATAAGGTTGCGTGGTTTTTTCGTGTTCATGATTAAAATGATATACTCGCCAAGGTGTATCGGGATGTGTCGGAAAGTGATATTCGCGGTATTTAACAAAAGCGCATGATCTTTTTTCCCAAGCGCAATGCTCATTTGATCCATAATGCCACATTTTACACCAACAAATTCGTTTTCAACGCGTTGGCAAAGAAGCGCCATTGAGATGCGCGACGCGTTGTCGTTCAAAAGCTGCGGTGATATTATTGCAGCAATGAGACATTCCAAACAGGCTGATGAAGAAAGTCCCGAACTTTTGGGAAGCGTGCTTTCTAAGTATATATACATCCCTTTGATCGGATATCCTGCATCGCGGAGATATTTTACAATTCCGCAAGGATAATTTCCCCAGTGCATATTGGGAAGAGGGGCGATTTCGTTATGAATAGGAATGCGAATCATTTCATCCGAAAAATCCGCGGAGCAAATGGCGATTTCATTGCTGTTTGTTTCTTTTGCAATTGCAAAAATACCTCGATCGATTGCAGCAGGAAGCACGTAGCCTCCATTGTAATCGATGTGTTCTCCGATGATATTAATTCGCCCCGGCGAAAAATAGATTTTTGCTCCTTTCGGTGAACCAAAGTGCTTCTCGAATTCATTCGATAATCGATTCACATTAACCATTGCCGTACCACTTCATTGCGCGCGTTACGACATTATATGCGCCATCGTACGTGCCAATCTTTTTTTGTTTGATGATGTTTTCACAAAACATTAAGAATAGGTCATCATCCTCAATGAGCAACTCAATTGCTTGAAAAATAAAATCTTCTGTTTCGCATTCAACGGTGCCATCGCCCACTTCTGAACTGCGGATTGCACCCCACGCCTCATGCCCACCAACACGTTTAATAAGCAGTTTTGGGACAGGATAGAATGCGAGCTCGCTTGGTTTTGTGACGAGCACATCGCTTGCGCGCATGAGAAGGTTTGTGGTGTATACCGCAACGAAAATGTTTGGATTATAAAAGAGATGAACGCCATTGACATCGGTTGTGAGCGCTTTTTTTGAAAATTTCTGTACCACATCCCAATCGAAGTAGGGTGAGGTAGGGAGGGAGAGTTCTCGTAATTTTTTTTCAATTGCATCAAACACATTTTTATGATCGCCGCAATTGACGAATAGCATTGCCGCGTCTTTTTTTATATATGGTGCCAACTTCTCAATAATGGCACAGGTGAGATCGAGCTGCGCCCCTGCACCGCCGATCGAGATGAGAAAACGTCGAGGTTTTTTTGTTTTCATGCGCGTAATACGCGCAGCGCAGTCCTTTTCAATGTTCGAAACGAGCTCGTGATCGATGTTGTGTCCAACCCAAGCAATCTCGCGAGATGGAATGGGCAAGAGCGCTTTCCCTTTTTTGAACATGTTTTTTAAAGTGCGATATCCCATATACGCTGAGGGCGTTTGAACGCAATGGAGCGCGCCCTCGGCAAGGTGCAAGCCTAACGGCCAGTTGTCGGGAATCATGTTAATAACCCGTTTTTTTTGCGCTTTCAATGCTGCAAGTGCCGCCCATGAATGAGTTGCTACAATTGGAATTTCGTCGGGAAGATCGCGAAAAAGCGGTGCCATAAGTTCACACATGTAACTGAATTCAACATTCGTTGCAAGTTTTTTCATGCCTTCGGCCATCAAGGGTTCCCAGTACAGTGTATTAAAGAGTGCACTTTTTTGAGAAAGTCGAGATCCGAGCGAGTAAAGCTTTTCAATATGGCGAACAATTTTTGCCCCGGTGCTATCTTCATACGATAGAATATCAAGCCAATAAGGCGTAATGCCCATCGAATGAGCAGCTGATGCAATTGCCATGGCAGGCCGATAGTGGCCATAACCCATGCGGATAGTCCCAAGGATTACACTTTTTTTTGTTCGAAGCGGCTCGCCCCATGGACCAATAACGAGATTGTGAATTCCGAGAAGATTTCCTAAAATTTGGTTTTTTTCTGCTGTAAATGGATATCGCATGTTTTCATCGAAACCAAATTTTCGTGCGAATCTATTCCGTTTCCGTATTGCCCTTCGTTCAATAGCCGAGGGAATATTGTTGTTGAATATTTTCATGTGAAACTCCTTACGATGTATTTGCAAAACAACCTTGCATATTTTTCAAGAAAATGTTGGAAAAAATTAATTTACATTTATATCCATAAGGATTTTTCTTGTCAATAAAAAAGAAAATATCATCCAACAACAGGGGGCAATATGAAAGAAATTCTTGTTACCGGCGGGGCAGGCTATATTGGGAGCCATGTGGTCAAAATGCTCGCAAAAAGAGGATTTGTGCCCATCGTACTCGATTCGCTTGAAAATGGTTTTGCGGATTTTGTAAAGGGCCACGAACTCATCATGGGAGATATTGGAGATTATGGGTTGCTCACAAATATTTTTCGAAAAAGAAAGATTGAATGCGTGATGAATTTTGCTTCCTACATTGCGGTGGGAGAATCGGTGGAATTTCCTTTAAAGTATTATCTCAACAATGTCGCGAAAACCTGCGAGCTTTTCCGCGCGATGATCGAGTGCAATGTAAAACGCTTTATATTTTCATCAACAGCGGCAGTATACGGATATCCTACCCGAGTGCCGATTGACGAAGAATCCCCGCTTGCACCCATCAATCCATATGGGAGAACTAAATTTATGATCGAGCAGGTCTTACGCGATCTCGATGAAGCCTATGGAATGAAATTCATTGCACTGCGATATTTTAACGCGGCAGGGGCAGATCCAAGCGGTGAAATCGGTGAAAGCCACACCCCTGAAACCCATCTTATTCCGTTAGTCCTTCGCTCGATTTTGGACGATAACTATGTGTTAACCGTTTTCGGGACGGATTATAATACGCCTGATGGGACCTGCATTCGCGATTACATTCATGTAAACGATCTTGCCGATGCTCACGTTTTGGCACTTGAGAAACTTTTGGGAAAAGGGGAAAGTACCGTGTACAATCTCGGCAATGGCCGTGGATTTACCGTGATGGAAGTGATTCAAACTGTAAAGCGCGTAACAGGGAAGGAACCGAAAGTGACGAACGGTCCTCGGCGTGCGGGTGATCCCGATGTATTGGTTGCTTCATCGACTAAAGCGATGAAGGAACTAGGATGGAAACCTTCGATGGCAGATCTTGAAACAATCGTGGAAACCGCATGGAGATGGGAAAAGCAAAGAAAGCGAAAGGGGTGGTAATATTGGTGGGATTCTGAGGAGTTATTTCTCTGTTGCAAGTTTCGCTGCCAATGAAATTGCTTCGATCATGCTCGTTGGATTTGCCATTTGCTTTCCTGCAATATCGAATGCGGTGCCGTGATCAACAGAAGTGCGAATTAACGAAAGCCCAAGCGTCACATTGACACCGCGATCGAATGCGCGCATCTTAAATGGAATTAACCCCTGATCGTGATACATCGCCACCACGAGATCGTACTTCTCCCAATGGGGAGACATAAAAAGGGTATCGGCCGCATAAGGACCGCTCACATTAATTTTTTGCTTTCTTGCTTCATCAACGGCACGAGTTGTAATTTCTCTATCAAAGGTACTAATTGCCCCATCATCGCCGCAGTGGGGATCAAGTCCACACACCGCAACTTTTGGTGCGATCCCGTCAATGGCTTTTATTGCATTGTTGCCTACAACAATGGTGTGAACAATTTTTTCGATTGTGAGTTGATTTTCCACTTTTGATACAGGAAGATGCGTCGTACATAAAATCACGCGATATTTTTCGGAAAACATCATCATCACGGGATTTTTTTCGCCAATTTTTTCAGCAAAATACTCCGTATGGCCTGAAAAGCGAGTTCCCGATTTTTCGATGAGCGATTTGCTTACCGGTGCAGTAACAATCGCATCGATTAATCCTCTTTTCCACAATTCTATCGCGGTATCGATGTACTGCAACGATTCAGCACCGGTAAGAATAGTGCCGCGACCGAGTTGCGGTATTGGGAAATCGTTTGTAACATCGAAAATATAAAATTTCGATTCAGAATTTCCATCGCTCTTCGTTGAAAGTTCACTGTGGGAAACAGGGGTAAGCAATTTTGCCAGTTGTGGATAGTATGTAAACAAAATTGTGGAACGCGCGATGATCACAAAATGTGCATTCCGAAGGTATACCTTATGTAAAGCCTTTTCGATAATTTCGGGACCAACTCCTGCAGGATCGCCAAGCGTAATGCCGATGCGAATGTTACGAGCGGGCAAGAAATTCCTCT
>JAOAAF010000011.1:24220-34564 GCA_026419015.1 Spirochaetota bacterium | reverse complement strand
TTGTTTTTCTCGTACTCGGCTTCAAGAAGCTCTTTTGCTGATGATTTCAAATCGTTTGAAATTGTACAACGGCCTTCTAAAATCACACCATTTTGAATGATAAGTTCTGGCGTTTTGATATCTCCTAATATTTTGGCAGTGGGCATAAGGAGAACGCGGCTCGTTGCGTTAATGTTTCCCAGCACAAGCCCCTCTACGATAACCGACGTCGCATTGATGTTTGTTTTCACTTTTCCCGTTGGTCCAATATATAGTTGTTCTGCTTGAAGGTATTTGCCTTCAAAGTGGCCATCGATGCGAAGCGAACCGTTTATGATAAATTTTCCCGTAAAGTATGAATTTGGACCAATGACGTTGTTTGCAATATCACCACCGCTTTTCGCGATTGCCATAGCGACCTCGTGTAAATAATTTTTTGTAAATTTTTGATTTTAGCGAAGATTTTGTCAAGGGAAATACTGATGCAAATATCAATCACACTCTAACGTTTGCAATCAATTTTTGATACCACCGTGGGGTGGCAAGCAAAATTTCCACAAAGCAAGCCATCCAACATCCAGGGCAACGGCGATATGAAGCCAACTCGCGATTGTATTTTTCCCCAGAAAATATTTCATCTACGGGTGTGCGAGTGATGTTCCCAAGCGGTGTTCGGCTGCAGAGCGATACATCGCCATTTGGATCAAGGAAGATTTTAAAAATTTTAAAAATTCCGGTAAGATATGGACAATATTTATCCTGAACGCCTTTTGCAAATTTTGGTATTCCCAAGAGAAATGCTTTCGAAACAGCGATGTGCGGCATTCGAACTGCACGTTCGATAATCTTTTCCAGCTTTTCGCTGTAATGCAGTTTCGGTGCGCGGGGGTCTGAGCAATCTTGATAAAAAAAATTGTTCACGGGTGCAAGCGTATGCGTCCACCCATATTTTGAGGAAAGTTCGAGAATGTCGGGTATTTGATCGATGTTTGCATCGGAAATGACCGTGTGGATATTCAGCGTTGAAGTTGACTTCATTGCTTTTTTCATTTCGCTTATCATTGCGATGTTTTCTTCTACGCGCTTTGCGACATCTTTTGCACCGCGCAATCTATCGGCGATCTCCCCGAATCCATCGAATGAGGTACCAATGCGAATATTGTTGCGAAGCGCAGCTTCTGCAAATCTTTGCATCAGATGGGAAGGTGCGTAGAGGTTCGAATTGCAATTAACGCCAAATGGGAATTTATCGGCGACGTAATCGAAAATTTTCGGCATATCCTTTACCAGAGAAGGTTCGCCGCCAGAAATTGTGAGCGACGCAATGCGATGAGGTTTTAGTATTTCGAGATATTGTTGCACTTGTTCAAACGTAATCGTTGTACCAGTTCCTTGTCCTACAATTACGGCATTGCACATAGGACAGTTTTGATTGCAAAGATTGGTCACATTGAGATTAAGGTTAAATATAAGCGGTTTTCTTAAAATCCATTTCCCGAAATATATTGCACCATATCGAATAATTTTCCCTATCTTTGGTGTTTTAAATATTCTTTTTTTCTTCATCGATGGCCTCTTTTTTTAATAATCCTGCATACATTAAAATAAATACGCCGATTGCAGACCACACAAACGAACGCAATCGCCGAATTATTCCCACCGACAACCCCAGTGCAGGGGAATAGCCAAGAAGCGAGAATGCTAAAGAAAATGAGCCCTCACTTGTCCCAATGTTTGCTGGCATAAAAAATATCGCACTTGTAAGAAAGAGTCCAAAAATGTATACAAAAAAGGCATGATGAATCGCGATATAAGTTCCAGTATACGAGACGATGAGAAATATTTCAAGTACTCCGGAAATGAGTACAGGAAAATAGTGCATTGCAAGGGACACGTAAAAATGCCGGGTTGTATCTCTATTGGTGAAAACGCTTGCGATTTCCGCATCGAGCGCGCGAACTTTTTGCCATCGTGAAGAGTTCATGATTTTTTTTACAAGGCGATCGGGGAAACGAGAGATGGTGTATTCAATGATGCCGCCACGTTGGCGTATGAGTATTGCGATGAGAAGTGATAACAGTGTTATGAATATAACGAATGTAATGGCAATGACATACTTGGGAATAGGTAAAATAAAAAACGCAACAAAAATACCGGTGAGCACGAGCAATGCGTTTGCAACAGTGTGAATTGTTCTATCCAAAACAATTGTTGCAAGGCCGGTTTTAATGGGTATAAAATCGCGTACAAAAAGCGCTTTAAGCGGTTCGCCAGCAATTGCTCCGAGAGCATTGATGGCACCAGTTGCATCGCCGGCAATGCGCGCGAGCACTAAAATGGAAAATTGCGAGAGAGAAATATTTTGATTGATGAGCACTCTCCATCCATAGGTGAGGAAAATATGGTTAATCAGAAAAATTCCTACAATGAGCCAAAATTTCCATACCCAAAATTCCCATCCGAGTCGAGAGAGGTATTCGAGCGTTTCATGGCGAAACGCGTTGATGAGTATAACGAGGATAATGATGCCAACAATCGTAAATGCGATTTTAACTTTTGTCATCGCGAAACCAGTACCTCGTTAAAATTTTATTGCAAATAGCGTGATGTCATCAACCAGGGGATCATCGATATGCTCATTTTCCACATGCGATTGTATGGTTGAAACGATGTGCGAAGCATCGCCAATGTGACAACTTTTCACAATCTCGATTAACTTTTCTTCACCTTTTTCGATATCGATATGACCAAGAGTTTCAAGCAAACCGTCAGTGAACAAAAGAAGAAGATCGCCTTCAGCGAAGGAAATTACTTTTTCTTCAAACGTTGAGTCGGGATCAATCCCTAAAGGCTTTCCAACAGCTTTCAGGTGAAAGATTTCTCCGTTTTTGCGGAATAAAATTTGATCGTTATGTCCCGCGCAGCTAAATGTGATTATGTTGTTATGCGAATCTATCATTAGGTATACGACAGTGATGAACATTCCTTGTTCTGAATCCTGATAAATGTATCGATTTGAATTTTGCAAAATTTTTCCAGGGAGGGAATTTACGCGAGATTCCGCGCGAATAATGTTTCGTGCCATCCCCATAAAAATCGCTGCGGGGATGCCTTTGCCCGACACATCTGCAACTGTTACCGCATATTTGTTTTCGTCAAAAATGAAGAAATCGTAAAAGTCCCCTCCGATTTCCTTCGCAGGTTTGGTGAATGCAGCGAATGTATGTCCTTTAAACGAGGAAGGAATTTTTGGAAGAATTTTCGATTGAATTTCAGCAGCGATGTCTATTTCGTTTTCCAGACGCTTTTGTTCAATTAATCGTTTCTGAAAAAGGATGTTTTCGTGGATGTCGGCAATCTGATTTCCTATGGTTGAGAGAACTCGCAAATCAAACGCATCAAAGGGTTGCTGATTTTTTTTATCAGCCAAATTTATTACGCCAATGATATTATTTTTATAGCGAATGGGTACTGAAATGAAAGATCGTGTGCGGTAGTTGCGTGAATTGTCGATGAACGGAAACGAAATTTCTTTTGTAATATCGGTCACAATTAATGGATCGCCGTTTTTATATACGATTCCCGAAATTGATCTGTGCATATCGATTTCGGATTCCGTTAAAACCGAATCGGGAAGACCTACTGATGATTTGAGAACAAGTGAGCCTTTTTCTTCATCGTAAAGAATTATCGAGCCTTTTTCCGCACCTAACGATTTGGTAACGGATGTGATAATCGTATGATACATGTTTTCATCCATATTGGATGACGAAATTGATTGAGAAAGGTCGTATAGTACAGTGAGTTCTTCGATTCTCCGGTTGAGTTCGTAATAAAGCTTTCGATTAGAGATGGCAATTGCAGCCAATTCAGCAAGGTAGTTTAGCAGTTTCAAATCCCAATCATCGAAATTTTCGCGATCGATGGAATTAATAGCTTCGAGAACACCCACCAATCGATTCATTACTTTCATGGGAACAGCAATGATGTTTTTTGTGTAGAAGTTGTATTTGTTATCGATTTCTTTAAAAAAGCGCGGATCGTTTTGGGCATCGTTAACAATGAGACTTTCTCCAGTTTGCGCAACGTATCCGGCAATGCCCATTCCTTTCGGGAGGCGATCGCCTTTAATTTCGCCACGGCCGCCCTGTACGATGTTGAAAATGAGATCGTCAGTTTCCTCATCTACAAGAAGAAGCGATGCCCCCTCGGCGCCCACCAGCTCTTTTGCGATGTCTAAAATCACAATCAAAAGTTCTGGGACGCTCATTGGAGAATTAATCTTTTGATTGATAAGACTAATTCTCGAAAGATTAATCTGTCTGCGAGTAATGTTAAAACCTCCACGCTATTTGGGTGGTCATTTGTGGATTTTTATTCTCTACGTCAATATTATTTTCGTTATTTCCAAAAAGTGCTTGAAGATATTTATACTTAGAATTATGTTTATCCAAAATTACTGTACAAATATTATAAATATCGGACTGTCACTCGCCTGAGGATATGTCTCTTCGGGTGACACGGCCTGCGTACATTAACGCAATGGTAAAGCGCGGCTATGAGGCCGATGCGAAAACAGGGATTAAAGGAAACCGAAGAGAGATGCGCAGACATGTGTGCCAGCAGTGCCATGTGGAATATTATTTTGCCACAAAAACAAATGAATTGATTTTCCCATGGCATTTCTGGACCAAAGATGCCCCGCTGAAAATTGAAAACATCGATCAGTACTACGATGTTATTGCGAAATCTGAAAATCCGTTCAAAGCAGACTGGATACACAAACTGACCGGTGCGCCTATGATAAAGATTCAGCACCCAGAGGCAGAACTGTTTTCGAGTGGCATCCACGCGCGCGCGGGCGTGGGATGCGCGGATTGCCACATGGGGTATGTTCGCGAAGGGTCGTACAAGATCACCAATCATAAAATCCAATCGCCGCTTTTCCAGATCAACCGAACGTGTATGAGTTGCCATCCTTTGGATGAAAAACAGATCCGCGATCGGGTGTTTCATATACAAAAAGCCACCGCGAATGCCCTGCGCCTTGCTGAAGGGGCAATTCTTGCCCTCATTGAAGATATTTCAAAAGCGAAGCGGATAATTCTTGCAAAATATAATATTGCCGAAACTGCGCCATTGGAAGAACAGGAAAAGGTGCTTGCGGCGCCGCTTGAAAAAGCGCGTCTGATGCACAGAAAAGCGTCGCTTCGATGGGATTTTATTTACAGTGAAAATAGCACCGGATTCCATAGCCCGCAGGAGGCAATGCGGGTGCTCGCACAGGCGATCGATTATGCGCGAAAGGGACAACTGGAGGTGCAATTGGCGCTGAAGCATTTACATCTATCGCTTGAACCGCTCATCGGCTACGGTGCAGTACCTTTGGCACCGAAACCAATACCGGGACGAAAGGAGGGAATGGTGCCACCTGCAAAGTTGTTGAAAATCGACAAGGAACTGACACAGTAACAGTGTGAGACATTTTTATTATGCAGTCAACTCCCTGTTCATCCGCAAAAGGTCTTCCTTTTTGCCCATTACCACAAGCACATCGTGCGCGTGGAGAACCGTTGAGGAAGCGGGATTAAATTCCATTAGTCCATTCTTTCGTTTTATTGCCACGATGATGACACCATAATCTTTCCGGATATTGCTTTCGATTAAATTCTTCCCAACAAGCGTTGAGTTTTCGCGGATGATCACTTCTTCCATACCCAATCCGAGTTCTCGATCCATGTCCATTATGGCCAGGTCGATGAAATCACCAACTGCTGGACGAATGAGTGCCTGCGCCATGCGTTTTGCGCCAATGGTGTAGGGCAAGTCAACTCGTGTCGCTCCTGCACGCTTGAGCTTGATGATGGACGATTCTTCAGAAGCGCGTGCTAAAATATAGATATCGTTTCGAAGGCCGCGCGCAGTAAGCGTAATGAAGACATTGTCTGCATCGGAACGAAGAGCAGTGACAATCCCTTTTGCATGCATTATCCCGGCGGATTTCAATGCATCTTCTTGCGTTGCATCGAAGGCGAGGAAAAGATATTTTTCTTTTTGCAATTGTTCAATTGCCTGTGGATCGTTTTCGATAACTACAAATGGTACTTTCGCAGCAGCAAGCTCCTGACAGATGAGCTTGCCTATCCTTCCATATCCGCAAATGATATAGTGATCTTTTAGGGATGCAATTTGCTTTTCCACTTTTCTCCTCCCTAAGGTTCTGCTGATTTCTCCTTCGATGAATAATCGGAGCAAAGTACCAATGGTATATGCGCCAATGATGATACCGGTTGAAATGATGATGATGGTAATCACTCTGCCGATCGTTGAAAGAGGACGGATTTCCGAAAATCCAACTGTGCTTATCGTAATGATGGTCATGTAAAAGCTTTCGAAAAGGGTCATTCCTTCAATGAAATGGTATGACAAAGTACCAAATAAAAGAACACAACAAAGCATGATTGCAGCGTTTCGAACGTTTTTATATGGCATAGACATCATCAATCCGGATCGTTATAGCCGCATCCCTCATAGGGACTTATCTTACCGCTGCGATCGAGATGGGTAACCCCTTCATAGTAAGGGAAATCGCGACACATCCGCGGGCGTATGTCATAAATTGAACACGTTGGGGTACCATGTTCATCATAAGTGAAATGTTTGCAACGATAGTGATATGGTAAATCCTCGTCAGGATTTTCATAGAGGAATGTAAGCATTGGATATATGAGGTAGATTTCAGAAAATTTTGGATCAACCGATGGAAGATTTTTCCATGCTTCGTATGCCTTTCGAAGCATATCGGGATCTTCTGCGAGGCGCACGTCCTGACAACAATATCCTCTTCGTTTGCACTGTTTCATATGATAATTGTTCCGAGTGCTCTTTCTCTCGTCGTCATTGCATTTACTTGTTTAAAATATACTTGTTTGTTAAAAATTCTTGCTGCATCGGATTGAGGTCAAATTTTTGGCTTGCCTCCTCGATGAGTTTTAAACGATCCGCATTGGGATTATCTTGCAGTTCGAGGCTTATAAATCTTATAGCATCCTCTAAGTTTGAAATGCTCATGACTTCCTCCTTTTGGAATATGCATCACAATGCGCGCATGAATTCAGGACGCAGTACAGAATCGTCGCGATTGCGCACAATACGATCCAGCACTCGAAGTACTGCATCCCGTTCTTGTGGAAAATTTGCGCGTATGGGCAAATAATTCGATGCGTGATTCGAAGTAAACAAACATGGGCGATGAACATTCATGTGTTCAATCAAAAGGCGAAGCTCTTCAAGTAAACCGAATTTATCGGGCAGCCGAAAGGTCCCAGCACGGTATTCCCGATACAATTGCGTGTTCGGCAAAAGCATTACAGTGAGCGCGGAGGCATAATCGGGTGACATGTCTCCAAGATGTTTTCCGGTGTCAATCGCATGTTCCCTGCTTTTCTCAATGCCACCGATGCCGAGGAGCACCGTCTGCGAAAGCAAAATGCCCGCTTTGATAATTTTTTCAGCACATTCCCGTTGTTTGTGTGGGAAAGCACCTTTTTTAATTTTTCGAAGCACGTCGATATTGCCGCTCTCAATCCCTTGGTAGACAATGCCTAATCCTGCATCGCGAAGCTCTTTGAGTTCATCCAGGCTTTTTTTCAAAATTGCTTTTGTATTGGCATACACACCGATGCGCGAAATGCGAGGATTTTTTTTGCGAATGTACTGTATTATTTCTATTAGGTCCTTGGTCGGCAATATCAACACATCGCCATCGGTTAAAAATGCGCGTTGAAACGGAATGCCCCATGACGATGCTTCATCGATGTCCGCTTTAATTGTCTTCATATCCTTAATGCGGAATGAATACCCTTTGTAAGTTCCGCAGAAAGTGCATCGATTATGCGAACAGCCGACAGTTACTTGAATGATCATGCTCTGCGCTTCGCTTGGAGGCCGTATGATATTGCCTTCGTAATTCATGAAAAACTCCTTATTCAATGTAACATTTTTGGCTCGCCATTCGGCCAAATATGCAAGTGGATTTGAAGATTTAAACGAGCTTTGATATTTGCATTCAGCATCATTTTTGCAAGCGCTGCTGGTATCATCTTTCCACTTACCGGCGTTAGGTTAACAGTAATGCCATTGTCAAAAATGCTTTTGTGTTTTTCAATAAAATTCTTCGCAAAATCGAAATCGTGTTCATCGGCAATCGGAATTTTTAGTTCATCGGAATTTGAAAGATAGTGTAGGTTATTAACGTAAAACGAATTATGCTCTCCGCTTGATGGCGGTTTTACATCAACAATTCGGCGCGCAATGCGGGGAATTTTTGAAATGTCTAAGCTTCCATTGGTTTCAACTTGCACAGAAAAGTTTTTCTCGAGAAGTCGATTAATTAGCTTTGGGGTTGATTCTTGCAATAGGGGTTCACCCCCTGTTATGGTAATATGATGAAACCATCCAGCGGACTGGATTTTTTCGAGAATTTCGTCAATAGTCATTGTAATCCCCGTTTTTCGCGCATATGGGGTGTCGCACCATCTACAGTTAAGATTACAACCCGAAAGGCGTATGAAAAGCGATGGAAACCCTGCAAATGTCGTTTCGCCTTGAATTGATTTAAAAATTTCGCAGATCGCAATCATTTTGAAAACCCTTAAAAGGCAATGTTACAGAATATTCAATGGATATTATCTTGTAAAGAAGTTTCTCGAATATTGCTTGTGGGATGATATTTTAAAACACCTCTTTCCCATCCATTTAACGGTTATTTAACTAAAAAATTTTATGTTGCGAAAAATGGGTTTGTCAATATCATATCGAAAAAAATTATTTTAAGGTTATATTGTGAGCGAACTTTTCAACATTGAGCTTGAAGATGAAATCGATGTGCACCATTTCCATCCAAAGGATGTGCAAGCGATTATTTCGGAATTTTTAAACCACGCGCGAGAAAAAGGCTACCTCCGTGTTCGCATAATTCACGGAAAAGGTCGCTCGGTGTTAAAATCGCTCGTCTATGCAGAACTTGCACGCTGCCCATTTGTGCATTCTTATGGCGATGATTTCGCTAATTGGGGTGCTACAATTGTATATCTCAATCTCCGCGAAAATTAATCTTCCTTTTTTGCAATTTTTGCCCACGAATCTTTCAGCGAAACTGTTCGATTAAAGACAGGTCGATTTTTTGTGAAATCCACGAGATCAGCGCAAAAATACCCCTGACGCAGAAACTGAAATTTATCACCCGGTTGCGCATTTGCGAGTGATGGTTCTAGTTTGCACCCTTGCAGCACAATAAGCGAATTGGGATTGAGATTGTCTTTATAGTCGCCACCCTCAGGGACATCTTCTGGGTTAGGTTTTAAAAACAGGTGATCGTAAAGACGAATTTCTGCTTCAATTGCATGGCGGGCTGATACCCAATGGAGTGTTCCTTTAACTTTTCGATCGCATCCCGTGCCACTTTTGGTAGCTGGATCGTAACTGCAGTGGATTTCGAGAATATTACCCGCTTCGTCTTTTACCACATCGATGCATTTGACGATGTACGCGCTTTTAAGTCGAACTTCTTGGCCAGGAGAGAGTCGGAAGAATTTTTTTGGAGGATTTTCCATAAAGTCATCTTGTTCAATGTACAGTTCGCGGCAAAAGGGTACTCGTCGCGTTCCGGCATTTGGATCTTCGGGATTATTTTCCGTTTCGAGTTCTTCAATGCGATCTTCTGGGTAATTTACCAATATCACTTTAAGTGGGCGCAAAACAGCCATTCGTCGAAGCGCAATTTTGTTGAGATGTTCGCGCACGCAGTATTCCAAAAGCCCAATATCGACAATGCTATCTGCCTTTGCAACACCAATCCTTTCAGCAAAATCGCGAATTGCTTCCGGGGTATATCCTCGTCGTCGCAGTCCAGCGATAGTGGGCATTCGCGGGTCATCCCAACCTGTCACATATTTTTTTTGCACAAGTTCCAAAAGTTTTCGCTTGCTCAACACCGTATATGACAGGTTCAAACGAGCAAACTCGATTTGGCGAGGACGGCTTTTTAATGGCAAATTCTCAATGAACCAGTCGTAAAGAGGCCGGTTGTTTTCAAACTCAAGCGTGCAAATAGAATGGGTAATATTTTCAATCGCATCGGAAAGCGGATGTGCGAAATCGTACATTGGATAAATACACCATTTGGTGCCGGTGCGATGGTGCGGAGTTTTTTGAATTCGATAGATGACAGGATCTCGAAGATTGATATTCCCCGATGACATGTCGATTTTTGCGCGGAGCGTGCGCGCACCATCGTTGAACTCTCCGGCGCGCATACGGCGGAAAAGATCGAGGTTTTCTTCCACAGAACGATTGCGATAGGGG
>JAOAAF010000011.1:16328-24123 GCA_026419015.1 Spirochaetota bacterium | reverse complement strand
GACTTTCCTTTCCAGGTTCTTTTAGCGTACCGCGGTATTCGCGAATTTCTTCTGGTGACAAATCGCATACGTATGCTTTCCCTTCTTTTATAAGGATTTCTGCATACTCATAAAGCTGATCAAAATAATCTGACGCAAAATACAATCTATCGCCCCAATCGAATCCAAGCCATCGCACATCTTCTTTTATCGATTCAACGTACTCCACATCTTCCTTTGACGGATTGGTATCATCGAAGCGCAGATTACAAAGCCCGTTGTATTCTTCTGCAATACCGAAGTTCAAGCATATCGATTTTGCATGTCCTATGTGGAGGTAGCCATTAGGTTCAGGGGGAAAACGGGTGTGAACTCGCCCATCGTTTTTCCCACTCCGCAAATCTTCGTTTATAATGTCTTTAATAAAATTCGATGGTTTTTTAGGATTTTCAATTTTCGATAATGAAGAATCGTTGGAATTGTTTTCCATAGTGCCTCCAAAAGGCCTTCACTGCATACGAATTGGTATTATAAGCAAATTCTTTAAAATATGGTTTACTGTCAAGTAAAAGATTAAAATAAAAAACTTCATTGACTATATGATTGGGTTTCAGTATGTGGCGCGATATGGTGATGGAGAGCATATGATGAGATTGCGGTTTGCACCAAGTCCAACGGGGTTTTTGCACATCGGCAATGCGCGCACTGCTATTATTAATTATCTTCTCTCAAAAAAATACAATGCGGTATTGGTGTTGCGTATCGAAGATACGGATGTTGAGCGTTCGAGCCGTGAGTCCGAAGAATCAATTTTGCGCGATCTGCAATGGCTTGGTATTCAATGGCACGAGGGACCAGATGTTGGAGGAAATTTTGGACCATATCGGCAATCAGAACGCCTTGAAATTTATAAACAGTTTAGCGAACAGTTGCTGAAAAATGGAAATGCATATTATTGCTTTTGTACCCAAGAGGAACTCGAAACGATGCGCGCGAGAGCTTTCGAAACTGGTACATACGAATATTCCGGGCGATGTCGAAATCTTTCTACGGCGGAAAAGGAACGCTTCCGCGCTGAGGGCCGTAAACCGACAATTCGATTCCGTGTTCCCGAAAATGAAACCGTAATCGTCGATGATGCGATAAAAGGGAAAGTTGTTTTTTCAAGTGAAAATATCGGTGGTGATTTCATCATTGTCCGTTCTGATGGAATGCCCGTATACAATTACATTGTGATCATCGATGATGCGCTGATGAAAATCACTCATGTGGTCAGAGGTGAAGATCACCTATCGAACACTCCGAAGCAAATTCTCATCGCACGTGCATTGAATCTTCCTGTCCCGCAGTATGCACACCTCGCCTTGGTGATGGGGAACGATCGCAAAAAGCTTTCAAAGCGACATGGCATTACCTCTGTTGATCTGTATCGAAAAGAAGGATATCTCCCCGAAGCGTTGGTAAACTACCTTGCGATGTTAGGATGGGCAGCTGAAGATGAAAGGGAAATCCTCTCGATGCAGGAAATTGTTGCACAAATTGAGCTTGAAAAATTGGCAAAAAGTGCCGCAATATTTGATTTTCAGAAATTGCGATGGATGAACAGCCATTACGTTCGGCTAAAATCAGCAATTGAGCTTTTACCGCTAATACAACCATATCTCCAGGAGGTGGGGATCGATGCAAATGCAGTCGAACGGGAGAAACTTTTACGCGCAATTGAATTGCTCAAACCATATTGCGAACTTCTCAGCGATATAAAAAATTTTGCACCGATGCTTCTTTCGGAAATCCCAGCATACGATGAAGAAGCGAAGCAGATTCTTATGTCGGATGAAGCAACCATTCTCATTAAAGAGGCATTTTCATTTTTTTCTGAAACTCCATCGAGCGATATTGGTCAATTCGTTAACGTTGTGAAAGCAAAAACAGGATTTAAAGGAAAACAATTATTTCACCCATTACGCGCACTGCTCACGGGAAAACTCAAAGGTCCAGAGCTTGATCAGGTGATCTCGCTTCTCGGTTATGATGGGTGTAAAAAACGCGTTGAGTATGCGCATCGAATTTACATCGAAAAATTACCATTGGAGGGAAAGTTATAAAAATCACAAGCGAATGGGATCTTATTAAAAAAATACAGTCGTGGGTACAACATTATTCTGAGCAAACTAATGATAAGATTATTGCAGGCATAGGCGATGATTGTGCCGTTGTGAGATTTCATGAAGGGACGCGTCAACTGTTAACATCGGATATTAGCATCGAAGGGGTACACTTCGATCAACGATATTGCGAACCGTTCGATATTGGGTGGAAAGCAATGATGGCGAATATTTCTGATATCGCGGCAATGGGAGGGATGCCACTCTTTGCGTTAGTGTCACTTGGATTGACACGCAATGTTAGCGAAGAATATGTGATGGAGTTGTACCGAGGGATGTGTGCTGCTGCGTTCGATGCGCGCGCACAAGTTGTCGGAGGTGATATTTCGCGTTCGGAGACACTTGTTGTTAGCATTGCGATGTATGGAGAAGTCGAAGAAGGAAAAACAATATATCGCAATGGTGCGCAGGCGGGCGAATATCTCTACGTCACGGGAACGCTTGGGGGATCGCTTGCGGGACTTGAACTTTTGCAAAGGGGCATTGTCGATCCGCAATATTCTGCGTTATACAATAAACATAAACGGCCAACAGCACGCCATGCGATTGTTTCTGATATCATTGCGCAGTTTTCGCCGACTTCAATGATTGATATTTCGGATGGATTGATTTCAGACCTTCGCCATCTCTGCGAGGAAAGCCATGTAGGTGTATGCATCTTTGGAGATGATATACCCTTCTGCGATGGCCTTTATGAATATGCGAAACGCTGTGGGAAAGAACCGCTTGAGTATGCACTGAAAAGCGGAGAGGAATACGAACTATTGTTTACATCAAAAAAATGGCTGGCGGACACCATCCATTTGTATATAAATGACGTATCAATAAAACTCATTGGTGAAATTCGAAAAACAGGTATGCTTGTGAGAGTTAATGGTGTTGAAACCAAATTAGAAGGCTTTGGGTATGATCACTTTGCACAAGAATAACGGGATTATAATAAGAATCATCCAAGTTTCAATAGCAATATTGCTTCTATGCTCGTGTGCAAAAACGCCTACTACAATTCCAACTGGCGAATGGAGTTTTGCGCTTTTTGTCAATAAAACTAGAGTGGGGACTGCCACAATTGCTAATCGTTGCGAAGGGGGAAAGTATATAAGTATTGTGGAGATGACGATGAAGGCAGGCGGAGTGACGAATGTTGCAAAGCAAATTATTACCGAAACGATTGATTTTAAACCGTTAAAATATGAAACCTATAATAAAATAATAAAAGATAACTATGTACAGCATATTACCACCGTAGCAGATATTTCGGGGAAAAAGGTTACTTTGATTACTGATTCTTCACAACAAGAAATCCAAATCGAAAAAGACTTTAAACTTGAAGGCAATTATTTTTTAGCGCAATTCATTGCCGGCGGATTTCGAAATGGAATGAAAGTAGAAGCGTATATCTACGAGCCAGCAATAGATCCTGAAGCACCAGTTCTATTGAAAGCGATGGTTGCTGGAAGAGAATCCATCACCATTGGTGAGAGAAAATACAATGCAATACGGGTAATAGAGTATATCGAGAAATTTAAAAGTTTTGACATGTATTTAGATGAATCGGGAATCCTTTTAAAAGCAGATATTACAATGCTCAATATGCAAATCGAACTCGTAAGGGAATAGCGAATGTGGCTATGAAATGGCCAGTTTTTCGTACTGCAACCGCATACATCGCGTTGACATTATATTATGGCATTTCGCCATTAATAGCTCAAGATAGTTTTTATTTTGTGCGCCCGCATGAGATTTCCACAACTGCATATTCTGAAAAACGATCTATATATGAAATTCAATCGGACGATGAAAACTTCACATTGCCTTCGACCCCTTTTCAAAAAGTTCGTTCGATTACAAAATTATCAAGGGGCGTTAAAATTATTCTTGAAACGGGGGGATTTGAAATTAAAGAAAGAAATAATTTACAACGATTTCTCGCGAATACGCGACTTTTAGAAATTTCAAGCGAAGAGATTAAAAGAGTTGCAAGGAAATTCTCAAACACCCCTACGAAAATTCAATCCGTTCTTAATTTTGTGTATCACTACATTTCGAATAAGACACTAGGAATACCAGTAGTCGGTGCGCGCACGGTTCTTAAAACCAAAACAGGTGATTGTACCGAACATGCGGTGTTGACAGTTGCAATACTCCGCGCATTGGGAATACCATCGAAGGCAATGGTGGGGATTATTCTTTCAGAAAATTTTGGAGAACACCGCAATGTATTTGTATTTCATATGTGGGCAGAAGCCTTCGATGGGGGAAAATGGGTATTGGCAGATGCAACGCGTCCACATGCGATATATCCGAACAGATATATCGCCTTCGCAGAACACAATTTGCGTTCAGAAATGCCGCTTGAATATTTAGCAGCGATTTCTTCAATAAAAAACCTTTCAATCCGCCATATTCCGCAGCGATGATTCCACTTATTACATGTATTGGTTTTTTTCCTTGACATAATGAATGGGATAATATTTAGGTAAAAGCCCGTTAAAACCTCTGAGTTTTTATGGATTTGTAATGTATTGACGTGCGAATAATTTTAAAAAAGCAGATGTAATTTGCCGCTTTTCAGAACATAGATGGAAAGGTGGAAATTTTTATAAATTCTTAAGGAGGAATTTCAATCAATGGTAAAATCAAAGTTTTATCGCGTTTATTTCTATGCAGCTTTGGTGATGTTCGGAATTGGTCTGGCAATAGTTGCGGGATATGCGGACAAAATTTCACCGGAGCTCGATGTCCCATATGAACCAACCCATCCATCCGTCGTAAAAGCAATGCTACGGCTTGCTGGTGTGGGGAAAGGTGATGTCGTATACGACCTTGGGTGTGGCGATGGGCGTTTCGTGGTGACTGCTGTTGCAGAATTTGGTGCAGCTCGCGCTGTGGGAATTGACCTCAATCCGCAGCGAATAAAAGAAGCAACTGAACGCGCGCAGGGTGCGGGGGTACTCGACAAAATCCGCTATGTGCAGGGGAACATTATGGAAGTTGATGCAAGCCCTGCTACCGTGGTAACAATGTATTTGCTCGATAGCGTGAATCTGATGGTGCGGCCAAAGCTTTTTCAGGAATTATCTCCAGGTACGCGTTGCGTATCTCATGCATTCCATATGCACGATTGGAAACAGGATAAAATCATTCAGCATCCAAAGGCGAGAAACAACCGCATTTCGTTTTGGGTCATTCCAGCGCATTTAGGCGGGAAATGGAATTGGTCTACCACAACACCTGCAGGTAAAATTGAGAATTCTCTTGTTCTCACCCAAACGTTTCAAGTTGTTGAAGGAACAATATTAACCGATGGAAGACCTTCAGGCGCTATTCAAAATTCGTATGTTTCTGGAAAGGAGTTTTCTTTTACAGCAAACATTATTGCGAAAGGGCAGCCGGTAAGAATAAATTATAAAGGAATTGTTGAAGACAAAACAATTCGAGGTACCCAGGAGTGGAGTAATGGGCAAAAATACGTGTGGATTGCAAAGTACGATTCATCAATTCCGGAAGGAAAATGGGAATTTACCGTTGCGGGACCTGTGAATTTAAGCGGAAAACTAACGTTACAATTACATGGGAGAAAAATTCATGCAACGTACTTTGTGAAAAATGAAGGGCGAGAAGAGCGACTGCGCGATGTATATTTATGGGGTAGTAGCATATATTTCCGGCTTCCCATGTATGGGCGCGAACGATTAGCAGTATTTAAGGGCTCATTGGAAGGAAATACCGGCAATGGGAAAATGGCAGTCATCACCTACAGCGAAGAAGGTCCATTTGATTTCAATTATGCGTACGGGTGGACTGCAACTAAAACACAATAAGTGTGAAAAGTACACTGTTTAATTTTTGTAAAGTTTCATTTAGCGCACATGTGCAATGAAACAGAATAATTCAATTCGCATGTATGCAGTATGCGGTGTAATATCATAAGGGTAAGTTATATTCATAACCAATATATTTTAATATTTCAAATGATAAAGAGGATTTTACAATGAAAAGAAGAAGTGTGTTTTATTTGCTACTAAGCATATGCATTTCGGCTTTGATATTTACTGTCATTGCCTGTAAAAAGGACAATCAAAACACGGGACGGAGATGGTCACCCGAATCGGGCCGAATGCCTCAGGCAGGAGATGAGTATGTAAATCCATTCGACGAATCAGTGTTAGTGTGGATACCTGGGGGCGAATTCTATATGGGAAGCGAGGAGGGCGATCCCGATGAAAAGCCTCGCCATAAGGTTACTGTTGAAGGATTCTGGATTGGGAAATACGAAGTGACGAATAAACAATATCAAAAATTTCTTCGAGCAACTGGTTTTCCTGAACCCCAGTACTGGGATGATCCCGATTACAATAAACCAGAGTTACCGGTTACTGGGGTGAGATGGTATGAAGCAGTAGGATATTGCGAGTGGGCTAATTTACGTCTCCCAACAGAAGCGGAGTGGGAATATGCTGCCCGCGGTGGACGCGATTATGAATATCCCACCGCAAATGGGAGTATAAGCCACGATTTAGCAAACTACTGGGGAGTTGAGGGGAAGGATACATGGTTAAATACTCCTGCTCCTGTTGGGCAATTTCCTCCAAACCCTTATGGGTTATACGATATGGCGGGGAATGTGTTCGAATGGACGAGCTCATTGTATTATCGGTATCCATATATAAGTACCGATGGAAGAGAGGATCAAGAAGCCAGATATTTCCGAGTGATGCGTGGGGGGAGTTGGCAATTTTCAAGCGGTGAGTGCCGTTCTGCATTTCGGCGGCGTTTTGATATGCATTTGCGGTATGACTACGTAGGAATACGAGTGGCGAAATCGATGCAAGTGCAACGAGGTGGGAAATAAAATAAACGATTTATCCAGCTTTTTAATCACAAATAAATGTTTGGGAAATGGAAACGGGGTGTGCGCGACATTGTCATCACCCCGTTTTTTATTTCGAAATAAGGTTGGGACAAACCTATGAGGTAGCTGTCGAAGAGCGTTTTTTCTGTCCAAGTACCTTGAATGCAACAAACGAACCAACTCCAATAACGAGTAACGCGATACCCAAAATTGGACGAGCGGCGATCCATGCAATTGCAATGACTACCAAAGAAAGCGCAAGTGCAACGATGAATGCAAATGCACCAATACCGAAATTGAGAATGCTTCCGATAATTGGAATTACATCACCGAATGTGACAATCGGTTTAAAAATCAAAGTGATACCGATGAACATTAAAAGGAACCCTAAAAGTCGAACTAACCATGTACGCGTGACATTTCCTTCTTGCGCTTGCTGGAACATTTGATCTGCAGGTACAATGCCCATAGAAAGCATCATAATTGAGGTGTTAGTTTTTGTACGGTATGCAACGAGCGAATTGTCTTGCTGTTTTGCTACTATTGATACCTTTTGTGGTGATCGGATTATCGTATAGCTAATTTTCAAATCACCAATTTGAGGATTTGTGGGATCGTACCCAATATAGATTGCATCACCAACCACATGAACGCCTTTTTGATGACGTAGGGAAATTTTCTCACCGGAGACGCTTAATTTTTCTTCATTGCCGATTTGGTCGATAAGATTTTTCGGTAATTCAAATTCTCCAACAGTGACCTTTTGTGCGTAAAATGTTTGCGATGGGATTTCCAT
>JAOAAF010000011.1:0-16318 GCA_026419015.1 Spirochaetota bacterium | reverse complement strand
TTCCATTGAAGCAGGATTTTGATGACCAGTTTGCACTTTGAAATTATTTGAATTGATGAGTGTATTTGACCATCCTTTTTCGTATCGATATTCAGTTGTGGTTTCTGTGCCCCCGCCAAGTTTTTTCTGTGTTTTACTGGATGTTATTTCTTTCCATTGATACATTTCTACGTGGCGTTGGAGTTTAATTCCGTTTTCGCTTATACCAATTGTCGGATCGGAAACTACATCGCTTGTGGTTGCTTCACCGGAAAAATGAATTAATTTGCCATTGTTTGTGGAATTCATTTTTGGTTCAGTGAGGGAAATCACTGCGCTAGCACCCTCAGAGAGCCCTTGTGCAATTTTTACTGCTAAAAAATATTTTATTGGAATTTGTTTTTAATAGTGAAAATCGTAAATATTTCCGAAAATTATTACAAACGCATTAACACAGCGAGAAAACTATGGTTTTACAAATTGGACAGAAGATGCGAAGATACATTGGATTTCTGGTACAATTTTTTGTGTTTAGTGTCGCCCTGTTCCCAAGATTGGTTTTTGCGCAAAATTACATTCGCAGCACTTTAGTGATCGATACGCCGACTGCATATACTATTGCTCGTGGGACATACCAAATTTCAGTATTGGGATACGATGGAGGTGGGGTTGAACTAAAAACATTTATTGGTCTTCATGATAATATTTTTTTAGGTGTTTCCTTTGACGTACAGCATGCAATTGGGAAAGAAGAGACACAACCCAACGTTCCCGGGGTTGTGGCACGAATAAAATTGACAGATGGGTGGGAGAGATTTCCTATTTCATTTGCGATTGGATACGATTCGTTTTACATCGGCAACCATAGTCAATTATATAGCAAGGAAGCTGAATCTGTTGAAATAAAGAATACTACGCTTAACCGAATGCTCTATGGCCCTTATTTTGTTGTGACAAAACCGATTTACCTTTTTGACGATGAACAACATATAAGTTTTGGCATGCGTGTACCAACACAACCTTATTATATCCCAGATGATGCCTCATATTTTATTTCGCTCGATGTTCCGATGGGGCACTATTTTATGATAAAAATGGAAAGTGAAAGAATATATTATAACTTTCGAGAGCCCAGTGAATGGCTATTTAACATGGCTTTTCGATATTCCTACATGAATTTTGGTATAGAACTCGGCTTTCTTTTCCAGCACGATGAGCCAGTGCACAGGATTATCCGCTTAGAATACCGCGACGAATTCTAATTGTGCATTCCACCAAAAAATAATTCTGCTTTTGTTGACAGATAACCGTCGGTAATATCTTGTTGATAGGCGAGCAAAATTAAAAGTTATCGATTTGAATTATCTCATCATACATGAATTACGATTTACTGCATCCTTGGAATATTAATCCTCGTGAAGCTGTTGCAATTCAGAAGAAACTATCAAAACATATTGTTGCCGTTGGAAAACCGAGAAAGGTTGAATATATTGCGGGTATAGATGTTGCGTTTGATAAAGAAGAAAAGATTGGCTATTGTGCAGTAATAGTATTCCGATTTTCGACATTAGAAATAGTAGAGGAGTGTTTTGGATCATGTGAAATACATTTCCCATATGTTCCCGGCTTACTTTCTTTTCGGGAGGCACCACTTATTTTGCAGGTATTAAAGAGTGTACAACATAACTGCGATTGCTTGATTTTTGATGGACAAGGCATTGCTCATCCGCGGAAGTTTGGCATTGCTTCCCACGTCGGATTGCTACTTGGCATCCCTTCAATCGGATGTGCGAAAAGCAAATTATATGGCCATTATGAAGAACCTCCAAATCTTTTAAATGCGAGAAGTTATCTGTTCGATGAAAATAATTTTAAAATCGGCGTCGTGTTGCGAACAAAATTAAACACCAAACCAATTTTCGTCTCACCTGGTCATCTAGTAGGTATTGATGAAGCGGCAGATATTGTATATTCTTGTACTGATGGGTACCGAATTCCTGTACCTACACGATTAGCGCATAGTATGGTAGGTAAATATAAAAAGAGGAATATTTACCAATGAATTCTTCGATAATAAATTTTCATACTCTTCTTCCATATGGTTTAATAACACTAATCGATGGTGTAATTATATTCCTAATGTCATTGCATCTAATATATAAAGGGTTTAAAGCCCCAATGGTGCGCGCGACTTTTCTGTTTTGTGCGAGCCTGGTAATTTGGCTCATTTCTGGTGGTTTGACAATCGTAATATCGCATTTACCAATAGCAGATCTTGTTGGTCGAGTTTTTTATATTGCATGGGTGTTAATTCCTATTTCCTTTTTAAATGTCGTTTATACATTTAGGGGAAAATTCGGAAAACAATTTTTTGTGTTTGGTGTAGTCGCATCTATTTTTGTAATCATGGCAATGGCAGGAATAATACATGAAGTTCACTACAATTATTTTGGTTTTTACCCTAAGTTGAAATATCCATGGGGCATTCTTATCAATGCATATTATTTTTCAACTGTGGGATTTGCACTTGCGCTGTTGTATATTGAATATTCCCGAGCAAAAACCAGCATTAGGAAAAATCAGGCACTTTTTTTGTGGTTGGGCGCTTCGATAGGATTTATGCTCAACATATCGGAAACGTGTTATCTTGTTTCTTCTTTTGAAATTGGAAATTCGTTGATAACAACACACATGCATGTGACAAATTTCTTATTGCAATTGATAGTAATTAGTTTTTATGTTTTTAAAATTGTGTTAATACATCGTGCAATACAAGGGAAGACTTTATCGAAATTATTAGATGACAAAATTCTTTTATCGTTTATTGTACCTGCAAATATCCTTTTTTCATTTCTCATATATAAATATGGCTATCCTCTATTTTCGTGGGGCCGCATCGGAATCCTCATTGCTTTTTCATTATTATTCTATGCCATACTAAAGTATCGTCTGATTGACCTTAACGAAATATTATTGCGGCTTTTAGTGTATCTTTTCCTCTCTGTTGTTTTTTTTGGCATGTGGGTGATTTTTGTTATTACAACCGCTGACAAAAACACACCAATATTCTTGTCGATACTATATGGTCTGCTGATTATTGCACTTTTTAATCCGCTGCATATTGTTATACAACGGTATATTTACAAGCTTGCGTTCCCAACTCACATCAATTATCAAAAAACCCTTATGGATTTGAGTATGAAAATTGTATCCGTATTGGATTATCATCGGCTCATTGAAATAATTAATGATACTATCGTAAATACAGTTGGTTCATCGACTTTTGCGATGCTTTTACACGACGAAGAGAGCGATAATTACATTCCAATTGCGGTGTATGGTGTTAAACTACAAAATTTAATTTCCCTTCATCCGATGCACGATCTGTTGCGGTTTTTGCGACTTGTGAATGAAGAAGTTTTTCGTGACGTATTAGAAGAAGAAAATGCATCGTTGTCGAATGAAATTTTTGAAGTTTTCGATTATTTCAAGTCGACTGTTGCGATTCCAATGGTATATCAGGGATATTTGAAAGGTGTACTTTTTATTGGAGAGCGAAAAAATAATCAACTTTACACACGGCGCGATATTGAACTTTTGAAGATTCTTGCAAATCATATCCTCATTGCTATCGATAATGCGCGATTATATGAATTAGCAATTCGTGATGGTCTAACTCGATTGTATATTCCACGATTTTTCCATCAAAGAATTTTTGAAGAAATTCTTAATTCAATCCGATGGGAGCGCCCACTTTCACTTCTTATGATTGACATTGATCATTTTAAATCGATTAACGATAACTATGGACATCAGATTGGTGATCAGGTATTGAAAAAATTTGCACAGGTTTTATCGGAAGAAGTCCGTGAGAACGACATTGTTGCAAGGTATGGAGGCGAAGAGTTTTCAATTCTTTTGCCAGAAACCGATAACGATCAGGCGATGGCGATTGCTGAAAGGATTAGAACGAAAATTCAGAAAACAGAATTTGATAAAGGGATAAGGCGTACAGCCTCAGTTGGCATTGCCACTTTCGTGGCGCAAAAAGCATTTGTAAAGGATAAACTTGAAAGTGCGTGCACTCGCGTTGCGGTTCGCGAAAAAGCAAAAAAAATAAAAACCGAATTAATAAAGAGAGCCGATGATGCGTTGTATGTAGCAAAAAGGGCGGGACGAAATATGTGTACAAATGGTGGGGAAATTAATATTTTGCAGTAACCACAATTTTTTGAAAAATAACTTTTTATTACTTCTGCTATTTTTCCATTACTATTGGTTATACAAAACGAATTTTATTTTAAAAATTAAGGGATTTTTAATGAAATTTTAGATTTTTAAACTGAAATAAAAAAATGAATGTAAACGATTGACGTTTTTAATTACATTTTATATATTTTAAATAATATTAAATTTTTTGTGAGTTTTTTTGCAGTATTTTAGCAATGAGAACCAAGAAAAAAAACGTTATAAAAAAAGTTAATAAAAAAGCTGAAGGCTGTGCAAATATAGTCGACACTGTTATTTTAAGCGAATCGCCTATAAATGAAATATGCCGGAAAGTATTGAAAGAGACGCAAAAGCACGAACTGATTTGTGCAATTAGCCAGTACCTTGGTTCTTCGCCATCAAATTTGGCAGTTGCTGAAAAAATTTTCGAAGACTTAAAATTTGAAATTGCCAAATACATCATCCATCACGAATATCATTCGCCAAATGGGGTAAGCACCGAATTGTTACTTTGGCTTGATAGCAAAAGTCAACCTGCACAGGCGAAATCTTTCGGTGAATTTATTTGTAAATACCTAATAAATAACGTATCTTGAAAACGATTCTCCTTCATTGTTGTTGCGCACCCTGCGCTGCATATGTAATTAATCTTTTAGAAAACACATATTCGATTGTAGCATACTTTTATAATCCGAACATTCATCCTTTGCATGAGTACAAAAAGCGACAGAATGAGCTAAAACGGTATTCTTCTAAGAAGCGATTTCCATTAATTGAAGGCGAATATGATGAACGCAGGTGGTTTAAGGAGGTAAAAGAATACCGTTTTATGGGTGAAAGATCACTGCGATGTAGGCGATGCATTTCAATTCGACTCGAAAAAACATTTGAAAAAGCCAAAGAAAAATCAATTACCGTTGTTGGCACCACACTTACGATTAGTCCCCATAAGGATTCAACCATGATAAATGAGATTGGGTGTGAGCTTTCAAAAAAGTTTGGAATTGAGTTTTTTGTTGCGGATTTCAAAAAAAATGATGGATTTAAGAAAACCATAGAAATTTCGAAAATTGAAAACTTCTATCGCCAGAAGTATTGTGGGTGTATATATTCGAATCATCCAATATATAGAGTCCAATTAAATAACAAAATTTTTAGATAAATAATTAGAAATTGTGGAAAAAATTCATTTTCGCCATTTAAAAAATCAAAGTAATGTGAAAACATTTCGATTGCGAAAAACCATTCGCATTGGGCATAATAATTGCCGATAATAAAACTGCAAAAAATTAATTTACATGCGTTGTGCACTAATGAGCTATTCATGTAATTTGATTGAGGAATTCGTATGATTCGGAAAAAAATTTTAGATGCAAATCAAATTGATGCTATTCTCGATGCTACCGCAAAAGCGATTGCAAAAGATGTTGGGAATTTGACCCATTTTGGTATTGTTGGAGTCCAAACCCGTGGAGTCACCTTAGCGGAACGGATAAAGCGGAAGATTGAAGAGATAACAACGCACACTATACCATTGGGTATTCTTGATATCACATTTTACCGCGATGATCTTTCAAAACGCGGTGTACTGCCAATGATAAAAGAAACGCGAATTCATTTTAATATTGAGAAGATGACCATATTGCTTGTTGATGATGTGATATATACTGGTCGAACGGCAAAAGCTGCTTTAGAATCGTTGATGAGTTTTGGGCGGCCATCAATTATACGTCTTTTTGCATTAATAGATAGGGGGAATAGGGAATTGCCAATACAACCCGATTATTGCGGCTTTGCAATTGCAACAAAGATTAGCGATACTGTTCAGTTGTGTTTAAGGGAAATTGATGGCGAAGAAGATGCAGCATATCTTTTATCAAATGGTGAGTAGTTCAAAAGCGTATAATTACCAAATAAATTAAAATTTATTATGCGAGCATCATAAGTGTTATTGACATTTTGTAATGAGGATATTGATATTGTTTTCGCACGTTGGCGATGGTAATCAGAGGACTTGCATCGAGTGTGCAATTGTGCGTTCTCTGATTTCTGGTTTACAGACGAAAAACCGCTTTTGTTAAAATTGTATTACAAGCAAATAAGCGGTTATTAAACTGCCCATAATCTTTTGCAGAGGAATAACGATGTATTATAATTTTTTAAAACGCGAAAGGAATGTATGGTATAAACTTTTTATATTTTTTTCCATCATTGCAATTGTGAATATTTTATTTAATAATGGGAAAACAGGATGTGTGCGCATCAGTAACAATGCTTTGCTCGCTCAAAATGTGGAAAAGGAAAAAGAAACGGAGAAAAAAATTGAAAAGATTGTTCCACTTATAGAAGAACAAAAATCAAAAGGACTGATTGAAGAAAAGAAAGAAGAAAAATCGGAGAGTACAGCCCCCAAAATTGTCATTGAAATAGATGAAAAAGGAGAAAAGGAAAAAGGGAAAAAGGTAGCGCAAAAAGAAGATAAAAAAACTGCAATTAAAGGAGTTCTTCTTAATTTCAACAACGCGGAACTTTCTGAAATTCTTTCAACTTTAGGCAATGTTACAAAAAAGAATATCATTATTGATGATAGAGTGCGAGGAAAAATTTCGATATCATCCAATAAGAAAATCCCCGTTGAAAGCCTTATGGATATACTGCGTACCGTATTGGAACTTCGCGGTTTTGCAATGGTGGAAACAGAACATTATATTAAAATCGTTCCAATAAAAGATGCAATTCAAGGCTCTTTTAAAATTGTAGACGATGATATGCGGCTAAAAGTACCTGGTGGAGAAATAGTTACCTATCTACAACAATTTCAAAATGCGGATGTAAAAGAAGTAAAAAATGTAATTCAATCATTAAAATCAAAGGATTCTGATCTAATTGTGTATCAGCCGGAAAACATGCTCATATATAGGGGGCCTGCAGATGAAGTTAACAGCTTGGTGGCAATTGGAAAATCTTTAGATAAGGCAATACAGGAAATCTCAGAAGAAATTTTACCGGGTGAGAAAGAGAAAAAGCCTACTGGGAAAATTCATGTAGTGCATCTTGAAAATGCCGATGCAAGCGAATTGGCTTCTGTACTTTCGCGCGTACCGTTTTCAGAAACAGCATTGATCGATACAACACCACTTCCTGAATCCACCGTACAGCCAAAAAAAAAGACAGGTGCAAAAATAAAAGAAGTAAAAGAGACCACAACTCAAGCCAAAGCGGCACAACCAAAGGGAAAGCTTTCGATCATCGCAAATAAAGAGACAAATTCGTTAATCATTGCAGCTTCGCCAGAAGAGTTTACCGAAATAAAAAGAGTAATCAATGAACTGGATATCGTTCGCGAACAGGTCTACATTGAGTCACTCATCGTCGAAGTATCCGCTGATAGCGGATGGGGATTTGGAATCGATTGGATGTTAGGCAATCAATGGGGAAGCCACATCGTGGGGACATCGAACATTACCGGATCGATTCCAAATTTTACAGTGCCTTCAGGTCTTACCGGAAAGACGTTGGCAGTACCACTTGGTACAGGTTTTCAATTGGGATATTTAGCAGATAAATCCATTTTAGCGTATGCATTGCTAAATGCATCGGCATCAGATCGAAATTTTAATATTCTTTCTACCCCTCAAGTGTTGGCTATCGATAATAATGAATCGGAAATAAATGTTGGCGAAGAAATACCTGTTCCCACAAATAATCGTATAAGCGATACAGGAACTCAATTTTATACGTTTGAGTACAAGTCCGTCGGGGTGAAGCTGAAATGTAAGCCACACATTACAAATAAAGCTTCCATTACGCTCGATCTATTCCTGGAAGTAAACTCAGTGCTTGGCGAAACGACAGTTCTCGAAAAGGGTGGTGTCATACCTCCAAAACTTGGGAGGAGGGATTTTAAAACAAAGGTAACCGTGGCAGATGGGAAAACGATCGTGGTCGGTGGCCTTATTCGAAATAGCAAAAGCCGAACGGAAAGTTATATTCCCATCTTAGGAGATATTCCGCTAATTGGAAACCTATTTAAACGAATTTCGGTATCGGACAATAAAACGAATCTACTTGTATTTATTACTCCATATATTGTTACAAAACAAGAGAAATTGGATACTCTGACAGATCAAAAGAAAGAACAGCAACGGCGCTTGAAATTTTTACGAAAATAGCGAAAAGGATGGCAATGGGTCGAATAAAAAAAATTCTTATCCTTTCAGTGTTGATAATCGTAAGCGCTGCGGTACTGAGAACATGCACAAAAAGGAGTTTGAAACAACAAACTCCAATCGCCACGGAATCAAAAAATACTCCCTTATCATCGCATGAGCACAGCACGAGATGGAGTTTTTTTGATTGGCTTTTTACAACTTCGGATAGAAATAAATCACAAACCGAAAGCGAGGAAATTGTTGATGAAAGCAAAGAGGGGCCACTGCGAAGTGAGTTAAACATTATATCAGAACGGCTAGAAAATGAAGAGAAGCTTCCCGAATCGATCTGGTACCCAAATACTACTCAAAAAGAAGACGTTGAACGCCATACTGCGCTTTTGAGAGAATTAATCATGCTCGGGAACATTGTTCGAAACGGCACTGCTACTTCTGAACAACGCGAGAGATATTACGAAATAAAGTTAAAAATTATTCAAGAGAAGCTTGAGCTTATTAAGGAGTATCGCGAGCGTTATAAAGAGTTTGCCGATCCTGAAGATAAGGGAGAAGAAATGGTGAAATTGTTAGAAAATGAAATTGCAAAAATTAAAAATGAAATGAAGAACCGATGAGAATACAGAAACTAGTACGCGCACTAAAAAAAGCAAAAAAATTGCCTTATCTTATCTCAAGCATCTCAAACATATTTTATCTTACGGGCTTTAAAGGATCTTATGGGTACTTACTTGTCGATGAAGAAAATTCGTTTTTTATTTCTGATTCTCGCTATGAAGAATATGCGATATCGATAATGCCTCCCTCCGTGTCGTTTGTACTCCAAAAAAATGGATTTCCCGATACTCTTCGACATTTATTGCAATCCCGAAAAATAAAAAAAATCTATCTCGAGGAACATTCGGTAACGCTTTCATCGTATTACTCCCTGAAAGAAAATTTAAAAGGCATTACGCTTTTGCGCGGGGGAGATGAGGTGAATTCAATCAGGGTGCGCAAAGATCGAGAAGAAATTGCGATACTAAAAAAAGCGGCACAAATTACTGACCAATGCATGGAACATCTTATTAATTTTATCAAACCTGGAATTACCGAATGGGCTATTGCAACCGAAGCCGAATTATTTTATCGTACTCATGGTTGTGCCAAAACCTCATTTCCTACAATAATTGCATCAGGTGCTGGGTCATCCATGCCGCATTATGCAACTTCAATGAATAAAATAATACAGCCCGGCGATGCGCTGTTGATTGACATGGGGTGCACTTATGAAGGGTATAATTCTGACTTGACAAGAACGATTTTCATTGGTTCCGTTGACGAAACGATTAAAAAAATTTATTCGATTGTGTTAGAAGCGCAAATTGCGGCAATTGACGCGATTCGTCCGGGAGTTACTGCAGGAAAGCTCGATCGGATTGCACGAAGTATTATAGCACATCATGGATTTGCCGATTCATTTGGACACTCTCTTGGCCATGGAGTTGGGATTGATGTCCATGAAATACCTGCTTTAAAATCAAAAAGCAATGTACGACTTTGGGATGGAACAGTTGTTACTGTTGAACCAGGCATCTATATTCCCGGGAAAGGTGGGGTACGAATTGAAGATATGGTGCTTGTCACCGAAAAAGGGTATGAGATTTTAACAAAATTTACAAAAGAAATTGTAGTAATTTAGCTGTCATGTTGCATTAATATCTCATTTGTACAAGAGGGAGTTTATACATGATATCAGTAAACGATTTTAAACGAGGAATGGTGATAAAAGTAGATGGAGATATTTATTCAGTGTTAGAATATCAGCATGTGAAGCCAGCGCGAGGCGGTGCATTTGTGCGCTCTAAACTTAAATCGCTAACGAAAGGATCAATAATCGACAAAACGTTCAAAGGTGGTGAAAAAGTAGAAGATGTTCGGATTGAAAGCCGTCCCATGCAATATCTTTACGAGGATGGAGATGTGCTAGTTTTTATGGATACAGAAACCTATGAACAAGAAACGGTATCGAAAGAATATGTTGGTGACATTTTAAATTATATTCGGGAAAGCGATATCGTCTCGATATCATTTTATGAGGGGAAGCCGATTTCAATTGAACCACCAACTTTTGTTGAACTAAAAGTAGTATATGCCGAGCCAGGAGTGAGGGGCGATACCGCAACAAACGTAACAAAACCAGTGAAAGTTGAAACTGGCGCTGAGGTAAAAGTCCCGCTTTTTATCAATGAAGGGGATGTAATCAAAATTGATACCAGAACGGGCGAATATGTCGAACGTGTGAAAAAGTAACATGGATTTTTTTTCACAGATAAAAGAACTAATTAACAATAATCCAGGAAAAGCATTGGGATCATTTTTCGGACTAGTGATTGGAATAATGCTTTTCACGTTAGGCATTATAAAAACATTATTAATTGTTCTTCTTGTGTTTGTTGGATTCATCATAGGGAAAAGTCGCGATGAAAACATTTCAATAATAGAAGCATTTGTTCGTTTTTTTAGCAATAGAAGAGGAGAGTAAAAAACGGTGCAGCGCGATGAGATCCCATCAGTTGCCTACCGTGCGTATAAAGCATACAAAAAAGGAAGATTTTTAGAAACTATTGCATTGCTCGATACACCCTCACTTCTTGCAAATCGCGATCCATACAGTATCGTTCTATGCGCAATGGCATATCTCCAATTAAATAAATTTTCTCGAATTGATGAGCTTTTATCAAAAGCTGAATCGATTGCAGCAAATCATCCAATGGTATATTGTTTTAAAGCATTTTTATACTTAAAAGCTGCACCCAATTTTGAGAGCGTTCTTCTCTATTTTGGCGAATTGTTAGCGAAATATCCCACTGATCGCCATTTAGCAAAATTGCTGTCACACTTGAGAAGTGTCAGAAATTTTGTAGAGTTTCAAAAGCAAGCAAAGCTCGATGATTTTGTTATACTTCAGAAACCTGAAAAAAAAGTCAAACATATCGCATTCAACGCGAAGAGAATTGCCGAACGCACTGAATACCGAAAAATTACTTACTCACCACGAATTCTTTTTTATAGTGTTGGATTAGTTATAAGCGGTCTCATATTGATGGCGATAATTTATTTTATTTATCAAGATGGGATAATCTATTTTTTTAATAGGGAAAGTACAATTTCAACTCGTTTTGCTCAGATAGATCAACTTACACTTGATGGTTCTGGTTTTGATTTGGTCGAACGCATTTCGAAAAAAAAACAACCCGAATTATATTTGAATTCTGAAACGCTTGTTGAAGATTTTAAGGCAGCAAAACGGTTAATAAAAAAAGAAAAGTATAACGATGCATTGAAAAAAATAAATAAAATAATCCATAGCAACGCGAACATGTCAGTTAAGGAACGCACGCTCTTTCTCAAGCGCTTTATTCTTGCAATCGAAGAACGACAATGGGATGAAATTCCGTTCGAAGAAGTGATGAAAGCACCGCATTTATATGAAGGCTATGCAATTCTGTGGAATGGGAAGGTTGCAAATCTTAAAAAAAAGGGAAATGTAATAATATTTAATCTCCTAGTCGATTATCGCGAAAAAGATAGATTTGTTGGGGTGGCGGAAATTTTTTCCGAGAATGGTAGCGAAAAACTGCAAAACGGTGACCTTGTTTCTGTAAAGGGAATTTTTTTTAATGTAATTTCAAGCAGTACTCCATACTTACGCGCAAACGAAGTGCGGCGCATACAATAAACGAATTTATGAAATGCAGATTACCTGTTTAATGATTAAGGATTTTTCTTCTTCTTCTGGTTTTACGCGGTAGATAATATCGTTTGGCGATGCAATGAGACTCCTGCCATGAATAAAATCCTTATATGGCGATGGAACACTGCAAACTTTCACCACTATCGCGTTTGCGAGAGAAGCACCGCGTACAAAAATTTCCCTATCGCGCCTGTGCTTTTCTTCTATCGTCTCAACTTTTCGTAAAGAAAACGTTGGGATAAATATTATTTTTGCTCCAAATTTTTTCATTTCGAGAAAGCTTTCGTCCGAGAAAACATCAGCGCAGATGAGGACACCGAAAGTAATCCCATATGCTGAAAACGTTTTCCATTCATTCCCTGGAGTGATTTTTCCGATTTCAGCAAAGAACAAATTACGCTTGCGATAATATCCTAAAAGTTCCCCATTTTTAAACACGAAGCACGTATTGTACAGCAAATTGTTTTCCAATTCTGGCATCGAACCCCCTATTATGACAGTCCGCAAGCGTTTTGAAAGAAGTTGAATATAGCGAATTTGCCGTTTTTGATTCTCAATTGTTTGTTTGTGATTCCCCAACTTTTTGTTTGTAAAATAATATTCGGGGAAACACACGAAGTGGGGCTTGAAATCTGCCATTTCGTCGATTTGAGCTTTTGATACCCTCTCTCCCAATGAGTGTTGAAAAAGTATTATTCGAAAAGAATACATAATATCACCACAACAATTAAAATAATTATCACATTTTTAATGTAAGTCAATAATTGTTTTTGCTTGACAGTAGATTTCAAGCAACCTTTATGTAAAGTATCAAAAGGAGAATGCGATGATTTTTTCTGCATACGCCAAAAATTTTATTCGCAGCGATATAATAAAGAAAGCGTTTCTGCTTGTGCTATTTTTTCTTATCATTGGTATGGTTTTTTTTATGGGAAGTTTATTTTTATCGTCGTACATACCTCAACAAAACGTATTTCAGCCAATAACGCAAACCGTCGGATTGCTTATTCTGTTAAGTGCGATTTTGATGGCTTTTGCAAGCGTATATCGAATAAGCGAAGAAAAATTTGAGAAAGAGCCGTTTCGAGAAATATTAAAAGCTGTAATAAAAAAAGTTCATTATGTTCTATTAATCGTTTTTTCTCTTAGCGCAATCGCGTATTTGATTGTTGGAATTGAATCAGCTATTATGTATATTTCATTTATCCCATATATTGGACAACTGGCGGTTGCATTATTAAGCGGCCTGTGGTATTGGATAAATGTAATTATGATTTTTTGCTGTGTGATAATCATTGCGATAACACCTTTAATTGCGTTGGAATCGCATTCGGTTTACGATTTGTTACGTAAGATATTGTATGTTTTTCGTAGATATTGGATTCGCGTTTCAGTGTATCTTTTTCTTTCTTTCTCGATTTTTTCTATTATCGCGACCTTCTTTTATTATGTTGCCAGACTCGCAATGGGAATTACTACTCCAATTCAGTGGAAAGTTAACGTAGCATTTCCTCCCATGTTACACAATGCAGTGTTAAATACCTTTATTACCGATATTATACGAAGAATTACACCGAGCCCTGATCCAATTGGTGCGTTTGCCGAATATGGGATAAAAATTTTCGATTACATCGATATGATCAAGATCACAGTGACAGTTTCGTATGCGTTTATAGCCTGTATAATCATTTCATTTTTATTTTCATTCTATTTTCGAATATCTTCTGTGTATTATAAGAAAATGACAGATACTACGAAATAAATTTAATTAAGGATGGAAAAATGAACGAAATACGCTTTGATGGAAAAATTGCAATAATTACTGGTGCAGGGCGAGGGTTGGGTAGGTTATATGCGATTGAACTTGCGCGACGCGGTGCAGCAGTTGTTGTGAACGATCTCGGTGGCTCGCGCGATGGTAGTGGGAGCGATACTGCTCCTGCACAGAGCGTTGTGGATGAGATACGCAACTTTGGTGGAAAGGCGATACCAAATTTCGATTCGGTGGCAACAATTGAAGGTGGGGAAAAAATCATACAAACAGCAATCGATGCGTTTGGTACAGTCGATATATTAATAAACAATGCTGGCATTTTAGCAGATAAAACGATTATGAAAATGTCGGAAAAGGAGTGGGATATTGTTCAGGAGGTAAACCTTAAGGGTACTTTTTCAGTAACAAGGGCAGCGTTTCCTATTATGCGCGAAAAAAAATTTGGTAGAATAATCTTCACTTCGTCAGGAAGTGGCCTATATGGAAATTTTGGGCAAACGAATTATGCAGCTGCAAAAATGGGTCTCATCGGTTTTATGAACGCACTCAAATTAGAAGGTGCAAAATACAATATCACATGCAATACGATTGCTCCTATTGCAGCATCGAGATTAACAGAAGATGTATTGCCACCCGAGTTATTTAAAAAATTGCGACCAGAGGATGTAGTCCCACTTGTTCTGTACCTGTGCTGGGAAGGTTGCACTGAAAGTGGTATGATTTTCAATTGTGCGGGAGGGTGGTTCAGTCGAACAGCAGTGGTATGTGGGCGTGGCATTAAATTAGGGGACGGATGCAATGAAATCTCCCCCGAAGCAATTCGCGATAATTGGCAAAAAATTGCTAATTTAGAAAACGCAGAGGTATTAGGGAGCTTGGTGGAATCATTTAAATTTATTGTGTAAAACGCACATTACGATTCTTGCTTTTCAGATTTAACGACCATCTCTGCCTGTAACGCTAAATACTTTACAAGGGTCGGTTCGTCGATGTAACCGAGATTTATTAAAATGATGCCAATAAGGCCACCTTCTTTTTTTTGTACTTCAATCGCTTTTTCTAATTGTTCGCGATTAATAACATTATGTTCAATGAGAAGTTCTCCAAGCAATGGTTTTGGCATATTCAATCCTCCTTAAGTAATTTCTCGCATCATAGGATGCGCAATGAATTTCGCAGTCGGTACCCTGATTTGCCTCGTTATGATAATAATTTTTTAATTGCATCCTTCCACAATTTTTTCTCACGAGTTCTTGTTTCTTCGGACATATTTGGTTCGAAACGATGTTTTATTTTATTGTGCTTTGCAATTTCTTCAATATTTTTGTATAGCCCCGCCGTAAGGCCTGCAAGATATGCAGCGCCCAAAGCTGTGGATTCTGTCACTTCTGGCAACAGCACGGGAATGCCAAGAATATCTGCTTGGAATTGCATTAAATAATTGTTGCTCGTTGCACCGCCATCAACTCTCAATTCGTGAATAAATTTTCCCGAATCTTGTTGCATCGCTTCGATTATGTCGTATGTCTGCATCGCAATGGATTTGAGCCCAGCTCGGATGATCTGTTCCCGAGTGGTATCGCGCGTAAGGCCAAAAATCGCACCGCGGACATCTGAACGCCAGTATGGTGATCCCAAACCAACAAATGCAGGGATGAACACGATATCGTCTTCTTTTTGGATGCTTCGTACAAGTGTTTCCGATTCTGCACTCTTTTCAAAAAATTTCATATAATCTCGAAGCCATTGAACTACTGCGCCTGCAATAAATGTTGAGCCTTCAAATGCGTATGCAGGTTTCCCAAAGTTATCGCACACCAGTGTGGTGAGAAGGCCATATTGCGAGATTTTATACAATTGGCCTGTGTTCAATAACATGAAACATCCGGTACCATATGTATTTTTAATCGTTCCCTCAAATACGCATCCCTGTCCGACCATAGCTGCTTGCTGGTCGCCCGCAATGCCGCCAATAATTATACCATCGGGCAAACCAGGAACATTTTTTGTCGAACCAAAGTTCGATGCCGATTCTTGTACTTCAGGAAGGATTGACTCAGGAATATCGAGGATGTTTAATAACTCTTTATCCCATTTTTTATTGTTAATATTAAATATGAGAGTGCGAGATGCGTTGGTAAAATCGGTTTTGTGTGATTTTCCACCGGTCAGATTCCATAAAATCCACGTATCAATCGTACCAAAAAGGATTTTTCCAGCGATTGCCATTTCGCGTACGCCGTGCACATTGTCCAAAATCCATTTAATTTTTGTACCTGAAAAATATGCATCGATGACTAAACCTGTGCGCTGACGGAAAAGGACTTCAAGTTTTCTTTCCTTGAGTTGATTGCACATCTGCGCAGTTCGCCTGCATTGCCACACAATCGCATTGTATACGGGTTTCCCAGTATCTTTGTGCCATAGCAC
>JAOAAF010000125.1:7969-8285 GCA_026419015.1 Spirochaetota bacterium | reverse complement strand
CTTCCATCCAGGTATTGCACGATCTTCACTTTGTATGTGCGAAAAATATGTTTCGCAATAATCGCGTGTGCACGAACGTTTGCTTCAGATGTAAGCTCATGCAATTCCCATATCGGTATGGATCGAATAGAATTCAGGCAGTTGTTGGGGTGAGTGAATTTATTTTGAATAAGGTATTGCAGTATGGATATTTTTCTCGCACAAAGATCAAACAAGTAATATACAATGTGCGGGATGGTAAAAATTTCCGCATGCAACAACGTCCATTCGATGGGGAAGTAGTGTTCGGTTTTATTGGCACTATAGCACCAAATAA
>JAOAAF010000125.1:0-7959 GCA_026419015.1 Spirochaetota bacterium | reverse complement strand
ATAAAGGAATTGAAAATCTCCTTCGCGCGTTTGTTGACTTGGAAGATAATTTTGCCCTTTGCATTGCCGGAAAAGGTGCGGCAGAATATGAAGAATATTTACAACAGAAATACAGTCATGGAAAAATTACATGGTTGGGCTATATAAACCAAGAGGATTTTTTTTCGCGCATTGATGTGCTTGTTGTTCCATCGATATGGTATGAAAATTTGCCAACCGTGATAATTGAGGCGTGTAACCATGGGATTCCTGTCATTGCAAGCAATATTGGTGGAATTCCCGAACTTGTGAAAGATGGCGTTAACGGGTTTCTTTGTGAATACAACAATATAGAAGATTTAAAGAAAAAAATGGTTCACATATCTGGCGAAATTAACCAGTGGAAAAAGAAAGCCCTCGAAATACGAAAGAGTGCAACCCCCTTTTTAAATTATGATGGGTGGATTGTGCAGTGGGAAAAATTAATTTTGCACGTAATCCATTCCAATTAAAAAATTATGAGGAAACGCAATGCCGTTTGAAGTTATTGACACCGAGATAATCGACGTGAAGTTGATAATCCCCAAAGTATTTTTCGATGATCGAGGCTTCTTTATGGAAAGCTTTAAAAAGAGCGAATTTGAAAATTTTGGCATTCAATCGGATTTTGTACAGGATAATCATTCCCGCTCCCAAAAGGGCGTGTTGCGCGGATTGCACTTTCAATATGCACCCTACGAGCAGGGGAAGTTAGTTCGATGCACAAAAGGGGCAATACTGGATGTTGCGGTTGATATTCGAAAAAAAAGCGCAACGTTTCGAAAATGGGTAATGTATGAGCTTTCTGAAGAAAACAATTTCATGTTATGGATACCTCCTGGATTTGCGCATGCATTTTTAGTTATCTCAGAGAATGCAGATGTGGTCTATAAAGTGTCGCACGCCGAATACGCACCGCATGCCGATGGGGGAATTCGATGGAATGATCCCGATATTGGCATTATTTGGCCGTTTGAAAAGTTTAAGATTGTGAAACCATTGCTTTCGCCCAAGGATGCGATGTTGCCGTATTTGCGCGATATAGTTGACAAGCTTTAGCGAATTGGCTTACGATGAGCAAGTAAAGTGAAAGGCGTGAAAACGAAATCCAACTTTTTAAACCGAACAATGGCTAAATGCAAAAAAAACTTTGTTTTTTAAAAAGAGCACGTTGAAAAAATGTTTTTATAATGAAAGGGATTTGTTGTGAAAGATTTTGCGCAGGTACTAATAGCTGGTGCAAAGGGGCAATTGGGTTTTGAATTTCAAAAATTGTTTTCCCAAAAAGGGATCACGTTCGTGGCAACAGACATCGATGAATTGGATATCACAAGCGAAACCGCGATTTCGCATTTCATAAAAAATAAATGTTTTGAATACATTATCAACTGTGCTGCATATAACGATGTAGATGGCGCTGAGAAAGATGCGCATAGTTGTTATTTATTAAATTCTATTGCACCTCAGCTTTTGGCGTCATGTGCAAAAAAGATCGATGCGATATTTGTAACGTATTCTACGGATTTTGTGTTCGATGGGAGAAAAAATTCCCCTTATACGGAAGACGATGTGCCTAATCCCTTAAGCGTGTATGGGAAAAGCAAATTGGAAGGGGAAAAGCGCGTATTTGAGACATATCAAAAAGCGTTTGTGATTCGCACGTCATGGCTTTTTGGCATAGGGGGGAAAAATTTTAATGCGCAGGTGCTTGAGTGGTCGAAAAAAACAAATGAACTTAAAATTGTTGATGACCAAATATCAGTTCCTACGTATGCGAAGGATTTAGCGCTGTTTTCGTGGTTGCTTGTGCAAACAAAAAAGTACGGATTATACCATATTTCAAACGGTGGAGAAGCAAGTAAATTCGATCAGGCAAAATATTTGCTGGAAAAAGTGGGATGGAATGGAAAAGTGTTGCCAGCAAAAACCCATGAGTTCAACGTTGCAGCGAAAAGGCCATCGTATAGCAAGCTTAATAGTACAAAATGCGAGCAAGCGGTGGGACAAAAAATCCCGCACTGGCAAAGCGGAATCGATCGATGGGTAGATGAATGGAAAAAGATCAACAGCAAAGCGTAAGTATGGCGAAATTGTTGGGAATTGTGCGGCGCGCTACCGGTGAGTCGGCAAACAGCGAAATATAACGAAAAATGTGAGGTATCTATGCATATTCGTTCGAATTACAAGGCAATTTTAGTGACAGGTGGTTGTGGTTTTATTGGAAGCAATTTTATTCGATTTTTGCTGGAAAAAGTTCGTTATGATGGGAAAATTATCAATATCGATAAACTCACGTATGCTGGGAATCCTGAAAATCTCAAAGATATTGACGAGCGGTTTGGCGGCACCCAGTATTTTTTTGAGAGAGCAGATATTTGCAATTTTGATGCGATGGATGATATCTTTCGAAAGTACCAGCCGGATTGTGTGGTACACTTTGCTGCTGAGTCGCATGTTGATCGCTCCATTCATGGGCCAAAGGAATTTATTAACACTAATATTGTTGGAACATTCAATTTGCTGGAATGCTGTCGAAAATGGTGGGAAGATGACTATCAAAGTAAGCGGTTCCATCATGTTAGTACCGATGAAGTGTATGGCACGCTTGGCGAAACAGGTTATTTTTATGAAACGACTCCCTACAACCCGAGGAGTCCATATTCGGCATCGAAAGCATCATCGGATCATCTCGTGAGCGCATATCATCATACCTACGGTTTAAACGTCACGATTTCGAATTGCTCGAACAATTATGGTCCCTATCAATTTCCTGAAAAGCTCATCCCGCTTATGATTTTGAATATGCTTGAGGAAAGGCCTTTGCCGATATACGGTGATGGCAAAAATGTACGAGACTGGTTGTATGTGGAAGATCATTGTTATGGTGTGTGGCTTGTGTTGAATAAAGGGAAAAATGGCAGCACATATAATATTGGCGGTGAGAATGAATGGTGCAACATCGACTTGGTGAACATGCTTTGTGAAATTGTGGCTATCAAAACAAACAAGGAACGAAATTATTATAAAAATTTAATTACGTTTGTAAAAGATAGACCTGGGCACGATAGGCGATATGCAATAAATTGTGACAAAATAAAAAGCGAATTGGGTTTTATCCAAACAGTGGATTTTGAAAAAGGACTGCAAAAAACAGTTGACTGGTATTTGCACAATGCTGAATGGGTAGCGCGTGTGAAAAGCGGTGCATATCTTCAGTGGATTGAGAAAAATTATGCAAAAAGGTGAATTGAACCATGAAGGGAATCATTTTAGCAGGCGGTTCTGGGACTCGGCTTTATCCGATAACGCTTCCAATTTGTAAGCAATTGTTACCAGTGTACGACAAACCAATGATTTACTATCCGCTTTCAACGCTAATGTTGGCAGGTATTAGGGAAATTTTAATAATTTCAACGCCAGATGATACACCGCGATTTGAGAGAATGTTTGGAAATGGACATCAATACGGCTTGTCTTTGCATTATGCTGTTCAGCCAAAGCCTGAAGGGTTAGCGCAGGCATTTATTATTGGAGAAAAATTTATTGGTGATGATTGTGTATGTCTCATTTTAGGGGATAATATATTTTATGGGCATGGGCTGTCGGATCTTTTACAAAAAAGCGTAAATAAAGTTCACACGGAAGGTGGTGGTATTGTTTTTGGGTATTGGGTGAATGATCCCGAACGCTATGGCGTTGTTGAATTTGACGAACAGGGAAAAGCAGTTAACATTGAAGAAAAGCCAAAACATCCAAAATCGAATTATGCAGTCGTTGGATTGTATTTTTATGATAATGAGGTAATCGAAATCGCAAAACGCGTAAAACCATCTGCGCGCGGTGAACTGGAGATTACAAGCGTGAATCAAGAATACTTGAATCGAGGGAAGCTAACTGTTGAAATTATGAGCCGAGGATATGCGTGGCTCGATACAGGGACATTTGATAGCTTGATTGAAGCAAGCGAGTTTGTGAAAATAATAGAAGAGCGTACTGGATTAAAAATTGGGTGTATTGAGGAAATTGCCCTGAGGCAAAAATGGATAAACGTGGAAGAATATAAAAAATTGGCAAAGGACTTGCACAGTAGTACATATGGGAGATATTTGCTACGATTAATCCAGTGATGAAATTGAAAAAAATGTTGCCTTTTCCATGGTAAAGTAAGTAAATTGTATAACACCATTCAAAAAAATAGGAGTACGAAAGGGCGATGCATCCGCGTGTCTCAATAGCAATGGCCACCTATAATGGGGAAAAATATTTACGCGAACAACTCGATTCCCTTTACAATCAAACATATAAAAATATTGAAGTGGTGGTGTGCGATGATTGTTCGCATGATGGTACTGCCGAAATACTGGAGGAGTACCGAAAAAGGCATGGATTGCAATACTATGTAAATCAAAAACGAGTTGGTTTTGTAAAAAATTTTGAATATGCAATATCGCGATGTAACGGCGACTATATTGCGCTGTGCGATCAAGATGATGTGTGGCTGCCGCATAAAATTGAACGGTTGGTTGAAGCCATTAACGGACACATGCTGGTGTGCTCTGATTTGTATCTCATTAATGGCAAGGAAGAACCAATAACCGATTCTCTTTTTAAATATACAAAAATAAAGTTTTTTGCCGACAATCAGTTCGATTATTTAGTACATTCGAACTTTGCAATTGGATGCACCATGCTTTTTCGAAAAGAATTGAAAGAGTATTTTTTGCCATTTCCAGAGGGAATCCCATATCACGATTGGTGGATTGCAGTGGTTGCTGCAATAAAAGGGAAGATTGGATTTTATCGCGAACCGTTGGTTTTGTACCGGTATCATGGCAACAACAGCACGCTTACGGGAGAAAGAAACGTCGTGGAAAGCATCTTTGACAAATTAAGCGATGTGTGGAAAAAAATGGGTAGCACATATTACGAAGAGAAGTTAACGTGGTTTAATTCTCTCATTCAATCCAAATTGCTTACTGAAAAGCAACGAACATATGTTGAAGAAATAAAAATCGTATATCGCGACGTATTGACAAAATATTTTCCCTTGCGCGCCACGATTATTGCCCTGAAAAATCGTGAGAAGATGTTTCAGCGACGGGGGCCGCTGAAACAGATCATTTTTGCGGGTGGCATTATTTTTGCAGGAATCATACGGCTTCTTGTAAATGGAAATGGAACTACAATACATCGGCAAAATGAGGTTTTAAACGGCTAAACACAAGGGCGCTTCCAATAAAGCATAAAGTGCTGAAAATCCAAAAATAACAGGTAAAAAGGGGTTTGGAAAAAAACCATTGATGGTAAATGAAAGTATCGCGATATCCGTTGATGATGTAAAAAAAAGGATTTAAATAGGCAATGTATTGTAACTTACCGCTAAGTACGGAGTGATGCCAAAAAATGGGAGTTGCCCAAAAAAGAATTTGCATCCCAACGTTAACGATGTTTTCCATATCTCTAAAAAAAACCGTGATGGAAGAAGTAAGCCAAGTAATGCTGAGGAGTAAAATGACGCTGCAAAAAAGAAAGTATATAATTTGCACCCATTGCAAGGCGGGGGGAATTCCATAAAGCAATGTGACAATTACAAGTATTATAAGGAAAATTAAATGGATGGCAAGCGAAGTTGCAATTTTTATTATTGGGATCATGCTCGATCGAAAATTAATTTTTGTAATCAAATATGAATAATTTATTAGCGATTGGGTACCCTGATTTACTACATCCTGCATAAAAAACCACGGAAGCATTCCGCATAAAAGCCAGGGAACGAAAGGGATAGATGGTTCAATATTGCTCGATTTGAAACCAACCGTAAACACAAACCATATTACGAAAAAAGTGATAAACGGTTGAATGAATGCCCAGTAAATGCCAAGATATGAAGCAGCAAACCTGTTTTTAAAATCGCGTTTTGCAAGTTGTACAATGAGGCTTCGCAATTTTAGCAGTGTGGTAATAAAATCAAATAGCGTAGAGAATTGCTTTTGTATTTTCCGAATAAGTTTCATTGTTATGTTCCTATGCAGTGAAAGAATTTCTTTGCAATTTGATATTAAATTTAATTTTTGATTTCAATATCATAATTATATAATCATATTTTCAGCAAAAATATCTTTGATGTCAATTGAAAAATATAAAAGACTTGACAGGCATAGAACTACAATAAAACCAAACAGATAATTTTGCGGAATGTTTTTTTAATAATTAGCTAGTTAGTGCAATTATATGGAAGATTATGCCATAATAGTAAGGAATTTGTCGAAGGTCTATAAACTGTATAATTCGCCAAAGCACCGTTTGTTTGAAGCACTGCATCCTTTCCGAAAAAAATACCATAGGGATTTCTATGCTCTTTGCGATGTAAGCTTTGAAGTGAAAAAAGGTGAAACGGTAGGCATTATTGGCAAAAACGGGAGTGGGAAATCAACGCTTTTGAAAATAATCGCGGGAGTTTTAACGCCAACCAGCGGAGAGGTAATTGTGAATGGGAAAATATCTTCGCTTTTGGAATTGGGTACGGGTTTTAATCCAGAATTGACTGGGATTGAAAATGTATATTTTTATTCTACTCTCCTGGGTTATCGGAAAGAAGAAATCGATGCAATGCTCGATGATATTTTGGCATTTGCGGATATTGGCGATTTTGCATATCAACCGATGAAAACATATTCGAGCGGTATGTACGTGCGATTAGCGTTTAGCGTTGCAGTAAACGTAAAGCCCGATATTTTAATTGTGGATGAGGCGCTTGCCGTGGGGGATATATTTTTTCAGGCAAAGTGTATGATACGCATGCGCAGAATTATTGAAAGCGGTGCAACAATTCTTTTTGTAAGCCATGACCCTGCAACAATTCAAAGCCTGTGCCACAGAGGAGTGCTGCTTGATCAGGGGAAAGTTGCAATGATTGGTCCTGCAAAAGAGGTTTCGCAGGAGTATTTTAAGCAAATTCATGTGCAGACAAATGAAGTTTTACGCGAAGTTGTGGAAGAAACGCAAAGCAATAGTAATAGATCAAGTGAAAATTTATTGCAAGCGCAGGTTGGGATGTGTAACCAATTGCCCGAAAAGGAATTTATTGATGGCGGTGAGGAATTTACACGCCGCTGTGCGGAACGCTTTGGCGAGGATATAGGGTGGATTGTAAATGTAAAAATTTTGAATTCAAAAGGTGAAATGACAAATAGGATTGAATATAGGGAACCGTTTACGGTGCGCATTTATATAAAAGCAAAAAGGGATATTGATAATTACTGTGTGGGATTTAGAGTTTGGGATGATAAGGGGATGTCGTTGGCGCAATTTCATAATATTACATTAAAAAAAGAGTTGCCATCACTGAAAAAGGATGATAAAATAATCGTCGATTATAAGGTAAAAAATATTTTTGAAGTTGGTAATTATACTGTCGCAGCAGCAGTAGAAATACCAGTTATAAAAAATCAAAATCATGTTACAGTGGATTCAGTTATGGGAGCTGATTTTTTTCAGGTGCAAATGCCAGAAGATATATTATTAAAGACGCATTCGAAGGTGATTTTGAGTGCAGATGTGTTTTTTGAAAAAATTGAAAGGTTACAGTGATTTAGCAAAAGTTAACTAGAGGATTTATGAAAAGTGATAAAATAGTTCAGGAAAAAAGTAGATTAGAGAAAATAGCGGAAAACAGTTGGTATTCAAAAGGGGTAAATTATTATTCAATTAGATATAGGGGTGAAATACTAAAAAGGTTTATTAAGGATGGAAATTGTTTGGAATTAGGGCCAGCGGAAGGTGTAATGACTGAAATATTAGTTGATTACTTTGAGAAAGTAACATGTGTTGAAGGTTCAAAAATATTTTGTGAAAACTTAAAAAATAAATTCCCTAATGTAAATGTTATTAATTCTCTTTTTGAAGAATTCGATACTAATGAAAAATTTGATGCGATAATAT
>JAOAAF010000124.1 GCA_026419015.1 Spirochaetota bacterium | reverse complement strand
AAAAGGGGGGCAAAGCCTTAGTTTCCAAAGAAATTGATATCACAGGATTAAAGTTGATGCGGCAGCACAGAAAATTCGCATTAATTAGGGGTCAGAGCGTAATTTTTACATCTTTTTAGTGAAAATTCATGCAGTACGCTTTAATACCAAAATCGTCATATCATCATGTGGGGGAGCATCACCACGAAATTCATCGACATCGTTCACAATTAATTCTACTAGTTCTTTCGCATTTCTTTGATGATTTTGCAACAAAAGGCGTTGTAATCGTCCGTATCCATATTCTTCTTTCTTTTCATTTCGCATTTCAGTAATTCCATCGGTATTGAGTATAATAAAATCCCCAACTTCAAGCTTTATTTTTGCTTGTTTATATTCTACGTCTTCCATTATCCCAATAGGTACACCCTCGAGTTTCGTAAGAGTAAATGCATTCTTACTTGAACGAAAACATCGCAGTGGTCCATGTCCTGCATTAGAAAATGACAGTTCGGCTGTTCGGCGATCATAAATCATAAAAAAAAGCGTTGCAAATTTATCGATTGCAAAGTCGGCACTTAAACTGTCGTTGATTGCGCGAACAACTGCAGCACAGTTTATTGAACGACCTTTAATATACGTTGTAAAGACAGTGCGAATCATCACCATCACTAACGAAGCAGGTATCCCTTTCCCCGATACATCGCTAATAAGCGCACCAACCATGTGTTCATTGATATCAATATAGTCAAAATAATCTCCCCCCACTCCCTTCGCCGCACGAGTAAACCCTTTAATCTCTACACCGCGCTTGTTATAAAATCCCATGGGATTTAACCCTTCTTGAATCTCCTTCGCTAATGCAATTTGTTCATCTTGGAGTTTTTTTTCTATTTCCATCTCTTTACTTTTTTTCAATTGAACTGTCATCGTGTTAAATTCATTGGCTAACACACCAAGCTCGTCTGAGGTTGGCAGTTCAATTCGATAATCAAGATTGCCCGTTCCAATAATTGCGACACCTTCGGCAAGTTTCCTGATTGGTTTAATGATAACGCCTGACATTAAAATTGCACCAATCACCGCAATTCCTAAAAACGCTAATGCAATGATTGCAATAACAAAAGTCATCTGCATCACCCGATCGCGGATGATTTTATCAGAAAAACCAAGGCGCACAAACCCTCCCCACGCATTATTGAGGGGATTAAATGTATGAGCATAAAATTCATAGATTGTTTTATTTGTATTTTCATCGTTAAACTGTCTTTCGAATATCTTGTTTTTTTCTTTTGTTTGAATGATTTCCTTTACCCCTTCTTTTTTGCTTACATCTTCCCCATTTTCCTTTTCCGACAAAGCCATCCGAATAATAAGTTTATCATCAACAATGTGCGCATATTCAATCGACGGAACTCGTTTAAGGCTGTTTAGAGAAGTAATTAATGCCAAATCATCGCGGCTTTTAAGCGACTCCTGGGCAATGATGAGTAGATTTTCGGTCTCGCGCCTTGCAAAGCTCATAATCTCTTCTTTAAGAATATTGCTTGTTTGATTGCGGATGTACACCGCCATGGTAACAATGATAAGCGACACCAAAGATAGGATTGCCAGCGCAAACTTGTACCGTATGCTAAATTTTACCCGCTTTCCTGCATCGGACTGAGCAATTGATTCCTTTTCTTTCTGTTTATTTTTGTTTGCCATCTTTATTTCCTCAAAAGAACCAAACATTTTTTTATGTTATTGCGGGCATTTTCATGATTCCTATCAATCGCAAGTACTTTTCGCCATTCCTGAATAGCTTTGTCGAATTCATTATTGGCATAATAACTAATTCCTTTATAATAATATTGTCGCACCAGTTTTTTCTGTTCCTCAGTAAGTACCACTTGCCCTTTTGCCTCTCCTTCTCCCCTGCTTACGCGTAAAATCGACTCAATCTTATTTATATTCACCAAGGCATTGATATTATTTGGATCACGCGCATATACCCATCGAAATTCTTCGAGAGCTTTCTTAATATTCACCTCCCCCCCTTTTTTATAATATGCAAGTCCTAAATTATATTTTGCATTGAGTTCTGCTTGTGTAACCCCTCTCTCCAACTGCACCGGTTTTGCAATCTCACCCACCGTTGCATTCTTTAAAAGATTATCAATCCCCGGATAATTGGGATAAATGGATTTTACAATTTCAAATTTGCTCTTTGCGCGAATAAAATCTTTTGTTTTTAACAATTCCTTGCCTTCTTCAACAATGTTTTTTGAAAATCGCTCAAATTCTACTGGATTTTCTTTTAAACACTTCAACATATATGTCGTTGCAGTTTTATTTTTCGGGAAAAGCTGTAAAATTTTCTCCCATTTTTTTCGCGACTCGCTATAATTCCCCTGATCGTAAAGCTGCTTTCCCGACACAATGAGCACATTAACAAGATCAAAATAAGGTGAATTTTCATCGACCTTTTCCTCTTCCTCAATGCTCTTTGCGTCTTTCGCTAATGCGAGCTGTTTTTTCGCAAGCTCATTTTTAGGATCAAGCTGCAACACTTCTTCAAAGCTCGCGATTGCTGCATCATACCGCCCCTCGGCATATGCGAGCATTCCCGCATCGATCCCGCGCTCTATCTTTTGAATCTTTTCTCGTTGAAGTTTATTTAAGTATTCTTTTCGCAATATTGGAATTTCCGCTAACCGTTTTTTGGTATCCTTATAATCTTTTACTAAATCGAGAACATTTCTAAATTCTTCTTCCGCTTCATCGAATTTATTCTCATTAAGATAGTTGATTCCTGCAGTATAAAATCCTTCCGCTTGCAACCGTTTTTGTTCGGCAAAACGCGCTTCTTCCAGCTTTTGATCAATTTCATAAATTTTTTCTTTTGCTTCATCATTTCTCGGATCAAGTCCCAATACTTCTTTGTATATTTGCCGCGCATCAAAATACTTTTTTTCATCAAATAGGATCTTCCCCTGCGCCAAGAGGTTTTGCACTTTTTCAAATCGAAGCCTGTTGGTTAGCGCCAACTCTGCTTTTCTTTTCCCTTCAATGCCTTCGCGATCATCGGGAATAATTTCCAAAAGCGCATCCCAGCATTCCAACGACTCCTTAAAAAGTTCTTGCTTCATTTTCTCGCGACCGCATTCAAGCAATGCTAAATATTTTTCGCGCTTCTTTCTATCTAATTCAATCTTTGCCTCTGCAGCTTTAATATCTCGATCGAGCTCGCGCATTTCCTCTTTCATTACTTGTAACTCGGGATCGAGAGGATCGATTCGATATGCAGTCACGAATTCTGCAAGCGCTTCCTGTGCTTTCCTTTTCCCTTCTTGAAAATTTTTAATCGCTTCATCGAGATTTTTTTCATTCAGATTTATCAAAAGTTGTTTTTTTGCCTTTCTCGAAAAAATTTTTGCTTTTTGGAACGCGACATCCCTTTTGTACTTTTCATCGTACACGCGTTCTATTTTCTTTTGAATTTTTTCATTATATGGATCCTGATCCAAAATGAGCATCCACGTCTCAATGGCACGTGAAAAATCCCTCTTGTCGTAGTACTCTTCAGCCAAGCGATCTAATTCTTGCACATTTTGAGAAAAAAGTCCAATCTTGCCGGTATGAAAAATCAAAACTGCACACAGGAAAAGAAAATTTGTTTTCGTAATGTTGCTCATACGCACAAATATGTCATTCTCATAAAACGTATGTTACAATCAAAATGTTTTGAAATCCGTTTTTATATCAAAGGAGACAAGCGATTGCTTATAATCGTATGATTTATCATCAGCTTCAGTCTTATAAAAATACCAACGGTGTTTGTAGGAAATGCCAACAAGGGAAGTGAGTTTGTATTCAAGCGCATTTGTCAACTCGCTCCGAATATAACTGCCAGTTTTATCGCGATTATCGGATTTCGCGATGAAGCTATCAAATTTTATCGAATAAGTAAAATACTTCAAGAAATTATACTTCCAGAAAAAATATGCTTCAAATCCCCAAATTGGTTCCTCTTTGGGATCGTTAATTTTTCGCTCAAATCCTGTACCGATTTTTCCTTCCATTGTTCCATATTGCAAATTTGCTCCGATAATTTCGCGAATAAAAGCGGGGCGATTCCCATCATCATCGCGTTTGAGAACAGTATCGATCTGGGATTTGTGATAAGGATTGAGGTATAAAAAATAATTCAGCTTGTATTCAAAAATTCCGCGGAGAAGATTTTTAATTAAAAGTTTTTCGGTTGTCGATTCGCCGGTGGTCGAATTAATTTTTTCTTTGCGCATTTCCAAATAGTTGAGATATGGATTTAAAAGAAATCGATGATATCGATTATAAATGACAAATTGGACATCGTTTTCTAATCCCCATTGCCGATACGAACTTGTTGGACCACCCGGAACAGAGAATCCCACATCTGCTGCTAATTTCAAAATATCGAAAAAGTTTGAAAGCTTGATATCGAGCGTTGTGCGAAATCGTCTTTCCAAATATCCATAATCATGTTTCAACAAAGCTTTTTCGTTTTTTAAATCGCTCTCAACGAGTTCGGTAATATCGAGCCAAAGATTATTATAGGGAACAGATTCTTTAAGCGTTTTTTTAACTTTATCAAACACAGTTTGAGTTGAAATAATCCTATAGTGGCGGTTGGGCGATATTGAGTATCCCTGAACCAAACCTTTCTCAACCCCACAAAAGTGTAAATCGGGAACTGCCAAAAGCGATGAAAGCTTTGCTCCCGTTAAATAATACTGAAAAAGCGGGAATTCGTCATTCGCAATTTCAATAATATCCTTCTTTCGGACTTCGCCGCGAAAAGTGGTTTTTTTTATGGAATCTTTTCCAAGAATCGCTACTTCGGCATTGAATTTATGGCGCAAAAGGTTGCCGATTCGAATATCGTCGACCAAAATTCCTTTTTCATGCGCTATCGCCAATACCAATTCTCCTTCTTTCGAGAATTCCTTTTTCCATAAAGAGAGCCGTTCTGAAAAATCTTTAAATTTTAAATAATTCGCTTTACGGAAAAAAATTCTTTTGCGTTGAAAATCTTTTATAGCCAATTTTTTATCTAAATTCAATTCAATATGGTAATATGAATTTTTATCAGCGAGATATACAACTTGTTTACCATTCGCAAGATCGATTCTTTCAAGTTTCCCTTCATATAGCTCACCCGTATTATCGCCTCCCACAATTGCTAAATCGATATCCGTATATTTTTCCAACACTGAAATCATATCTTTGTTGGACATTCCGGAAAGCAACACAATATAGTCAACTCCCACCGACTTTAATTTCGAAATCGCTTTATCTAATGCAGCCTCATGATCGATAACCTCGACTTCAAAAATGTTCTTCTCGGCAATATCGACCAAGCTCGTTCGAGACGATAGGCCTACAAACCCAATCTTTTTCCCCGCTTTTTCGAACAAGACAAAGGGTTCAAATACAGGAATATCTTTTTTTACAATATTCGCAGAAAGCAATTTTGTCTTTTTGTTTAACTGCAAAAATTCCAAATTGTTTATCCCAATCCGTATGTCTTTTGATGAAATAAGGGTGGCAGTGCATTGGAAAAAATCGAAAAAATCCATGACTACGGCACCCATGCTAAACCGCGAAAGCGCACCGGGGTAAAAACCATTTCCCAAATCGATGTACAGATCAACGTTCCCCCGCTCCATTTCGTGGGTAATTGACGAGCCGAGCTTTAAGAGAAAATCTTTTGTATCCTCATCAGAAATTGAACTTCTCCCTTCAATATTTGACGTAAGCAAAATGTGTAGGGTTTGTGCTGACAATGGACTTTCGCGCATGCATACTCCCGCAATTAAAAGCGCACACACAAATCCGCTAACCGCTCTTATGGGAATAATTGCCTTCATCATTTTTTCTCTTCAGTTTTCCTTTCCGGTTGGATATTTGGCATTTCTTTCGATTCATTCGGTTGCTTTTTTTCACCACTGTCTGGGTTTTCTTTTAACCTTCGCAATTCGCTTTCCATTTGTGTAACTGTTTGTAATAATTCTTCTACTCTTTTTGTAAGTTCAGACACTTTTGCTGAAAGAATCGCATTGCTTGATTTTAAATCGAATATCTCCGCCTCCCGTTCGTTTATTATCTTTTTCTGCTCTTCTAATTTCTTTGCGCTATCGTATTCGATTTGTGCTATTTGCATTGCAAGCAATTCCTTCTCGCGGCTTGCTAACTCCGCTTGTTTTTTAATCTCTCCATTTAACTTTGTAATTTCATCGCTTAATTTCTTTTCGATCGATTTATTTAATTCCGTAAGTTCTTTTATTTTTTCGCTGCTTTCAGCAGCCAAAATTTTATTTTTCTCTATGAGATTTCTGTTTTTCTCTTCAAGCAAGGCAATATCCCCGCGAAGCTTTCTTTCCATTGTTTCTGCATCCTCGCGCAATTTTTGATATTGCGCATTTTTCTGATCGAGATCCCTTTTTAGCTTAATATTCTCTTCAGCATAAACCGTATTCTGACGCGAAAGCATCATGTTCTTTTTGATTAAAAGCCTGTTTTCGGCATTGAGTTTCTCGTTCAACTCATGGCATTCAGATACGGTGATCGTGCGACATTGCGTAATGATAAAACTTACAAAAAATGCCATTAAAATTGTTTTTCCTTGCATTGAATTTAACCTTTTTAAAATTTCTCAATAAATATGATCCAAAACTCACTAAAATAATCAACCACATTTTGAATTTTATTTTTTCCTTGATTTTTTACACAGCAAAGTAAAATTACACTTCACAATCTTGCTTTTGCGATCAAGTTAGCAATTGGGACACTAATTCTTCGCATTGAGGTTTATTATTATGCCATATAAGATTGCACTTTATCCAGGTGATGGAATTGGACCAGAAGTAATAACAGAAGCGAAAAAAGTCCTCGAAGCTGTCGGAGCCGATTGCAATTTTACGCATATAGACTGGAATACCACGTTGTATGCAAAAATCGGGAAGTGCGCACCAGATGATTATTTAGACAAGCTAAAAAATTTCGATGCCATTCTTTTAGGTGCGCTTGGGAATTCCCACAATGCGCCCGATCACATTGCAGTTCAACCGCTCTTGGGTATGCGCCGCGGGTTTGACCAATACGTAAACCTTCGCCCTGCGGTGCTTTATGAGGGGGTTGAATGTCCACTTAAAAACAAAAAGCCGTACGATATCGATATGATTGTTATTCGCGAAAATACGGAAGGTGAATATACCCCCTTAGGAGGCCGCCACTACATCGGTACACCATACGAAGCAGCCATCCAGGTAAATTACTTTACCAGAATGGGGACTGAAAGAATTATCCGCTATGCTTTTGAAACTGCGCGCACGCGCAACCGAAAACATGTAACGAGCATCACGAAATCCAATGCGCTCATCCACAGCATGGTTTTGTGGGACGAGGTATGCCGCGAGGTGGCAAAAGATTATCCCGATGTGACGTGGTCATCTATGTTAGTGGATGCTGCGGCAATGAATTTTGTTCGACAACCTGAAATCTTCGACGTTGTGGTTTGTTCGAACCTTTTTGGCGATATCCTTACCGATTTAGCCGCAGTGATCATTGGAGGGATGGGCTTTGCGGCAAGCGCTAATCTCAAACCATCAAAGAAGTATCCTTCAATGTTTGAACCCATTCATGGATCTGCACCCGATATTGCCGGCAAGGGAATTGCAAATCCTCTTGCCGCGATTATGAGTGCGGCGATGATGCTTGAATTTTTAGGAGATGAAAAAAACGCAATGCGCATTAAACATGCCGTTCAATCGCACCTGAAGGAAAGCAAGGTCAAAACGCCCGATCGAGGGGGAACAGCGCGCACTTGGGAAATAGGCGATGATATTGTGAAACGATTATAATGCACAGAAGCGGTACCTATGCACTCGGTTGATGCAAACACTTCCTATTTCGAGTACACGTCCCCTTCCTGCGAGGTGCGCGAATACATGGTTGGGGTATCCGATGGAGTGCAGCTTCGCATTGTGGATTTTAATCCCTCCCCTTCATCTCACATGCCAATTATGCTTTTCGTTGCAGGGTGGATTTCGCTCATTGATGGCTGGAAAGGTTTTTTACAGGAAATTACCCCAAAAATGCGAACGCTGTATTGCGAAACAAGAGAAAAAAGCACTTCCATACTCCCCCCAAAAGAGCGCGTGGAATTCACAATGGAACGCCTTCGCCAAGACCTCTTCGAAGTGATTTCCCAAACCATTCCCCCATCGCACCCTTTTGTCCTCGCAGGAAGCTCCTTGGGTGCATCTGCGATTATCGAATACCTTATCAATCCCTCTGGACCTTGCCCCGAATGCGCAATATTGATTGGGCCAAATGCAGAATTTCGCTTTCCTCGAGCCGCCATTCCCATTGTGTTAACCATCCCTCCATCAT
>JAOAAF010000123.1:5659-8453 GCA_026419015.1 Spirochaetota bacterium | reverse complement strand
GCACACAGGAGCAATTGTTGGAGGTATTCTCATCGGGCTCATTGAAACAATTAGCACGGCTTTTATTCCGCTTGCCTATAAAGATGCCATCACGCTTGCCGTACTTCTCGTTGTTCTCATTTTCAAACCAAGCGGCCTTTTCACCTCACGCGATTTCGCTGCTATAGGGGGGCTTCGATGAACATCGGCCGCCGTATTCACCTTCTCGCACTATGCATTTTCATAATTGCCATTCAATTACTTGCTGAAATGAGCGGCTCGCGATATATACTCACCCAGCTGACGATGACTGGATATTACACCTTAGTGGTTCTTGGCCTTTGCCTTCTTATGGGTTATGCTGGTCAAGTCTCCCTGGGCCATGCGGCTTTTTTTGCGCTGGGTGGCTACCTCACTGCACTTTTTTCTTCTTCGCATTTGGATCAACTTTTCACTCATGAAAATATTTCAATTTTACGAAAAGCCGGCATAATTACCCACCATCCCGAAATCAACAATGCGCTGTGCCTTGCTCCTATTGTGTCATTAGGTATTGTTCTTTTCTTCACGCTTATTCTTGCACTCATCATCGGCATCCCACTGCTGAGGTTGAAAGGCCATTACTTATCGATGGCAACGCTCGGGTTTGGCATCATCGTGCATAGAATTTTTTTAGGCACAAAGATTTTTGGCGAAGCCGATGGCATTGCGAATGTCGCTCCTTTTCGCATCTTTGGCTTTTTTGCTGTTGGGGGAGACGCTTCTCATCGCATCGCTAATTTCTATTTCGCATGGTTTTTGGTATTATGCGCAATCATCATCCTGCGCAACATCATCAATTCGCGCGTTGGGCGAGCGCTTCGCGCAATTCACGATAGCGAAGAGGCAGCCAGCGCAATGGGTGTGGATGTTGGGAAATACAAACTTATTGTATTCGCGATCTCGGCACTATTTGCTGCAATTGGTGGTTTTTTTATGACTCATTACAATACTGGCATTGGCCCATCTGAAGCGGGAATAATGAAGTCTGTGCGATATGTCGCAATTGTAGCAGTGGGAGGAATGGCAAACCTATGGGGATGTCTCATTATGGGAACTGTTCTTAATTTCTTCTCGCTGCGCGGCTTTTTCGGTTCGTACGATGACGCAGTTTTCGGCGCGTTGCTCATTGGAATTATGATATGGGCTCCCGATGGACTTTTCACAAAAGAGTTTTCACACAAATTTCGACATTTTGTTGAGAAAATACGATGCCAATTCTCGAAGTAAAAAACATTGCGCGCTCGTTTGGTGGCTTAAAGGCTGTTGATCGCGTAAGCTTTTCAGTTGAAGGAGGCCAAATCAAAGCGATAATTGGTCCAAACGGTGCGGGAAAAACCACATTGTTTAATCTTATCGCTGGTATATTGGAACCTCACGGAGGTGAGGTTTTTTTTAAAGGCGAATCCATTTATGGACTTCCTCCACACAAAATTGCTCAAAAGGGAATTTTCCGTACATTTCAAAACGTGCAATTATTTTCTCGAATGACCGTGCTGGAAAACATATTGGTAGGACATCATCGGAAAATGCAGGCAAGTTTTTTTCATGCCGCCTTTGGAGTACCTGCGCTTCATCGCGAAGAAAAGCGAGCTGTAAAAAAAGTTACCGCAATTGCAGAAATGCTCAATCTCACAAAACACCTACACATTCAAACATCCCAATTAGATTTTGGTACGCAGCGGCTTGTGGAATTGGCTCGTGCACTTGCGGGGGAACCAGAACTGCTTTTGCTCGATGAACCAGCAGCAGGTTTAAACATCCACGAAACATCGCAGCTTGCAAGCTTTATTCGCCAAATTCGCACCAGCGGCATCACCATTGTGCTCATCGAACACGATATGTCTCTGGTGATGGATGTTTCGGACGAAATTGTTGTTCTCTCGTATGGAAAAAAGATTGCAGAAGGGATACCATCGGAAATTCAAAAAAATCCGGAAGTCATCGCCGTCTATTTAGGAAACGAAAATGCTTAGAGTGCGAAATCTCGTTTCAGGGTATGGAAATTTAACCATCATTCGAAGCGTCTCCCTTCACGTCAAGGCGGGCGAAATCGTTACGATCATCGGAGGAAATGGCGCTGGGAAAACGACGCTTTTAAACACCATTGCGGGAATTATCCAATGCCGTGAAGGAGAAATTGTATTCGAACACGAAAACATTTCGAAGTTCAGTGCAGATAAAATTGCTGCAAAAGGACTTTGCCTTGTCCCCGAAGGCAGACAGATTTTTTCTGATATGACGGTGCGCGAAAATCTGGAAATGGGTGCGTATATTCGGTATAAAAAAGAAAACAAAGAAGAAATCAATACCGACATAGAAAAAATGTACAATTTATTTCCAATACTCCAAAATCGAAAACATCAACGCGCAGGTACCCTTTCTGGAGGAGAACAACAAATGTTGGCAATCGCTCGAGCGCTGATGGGCAGACCAAAGCTATTAATTCTCGATGAACCATCGCTAGGGTTGGCGCCAATTATTGTGCAACAGATTTTCGCAATCATCAAAGAAATACGCAATATGGGAAATACCATTCTACTTGTTGAACAAAATGCGAAAGCAGCGTTAAAAATTGCCGACCGCGGTTATGTGATGGAAACAGGACAAATTCTTCTCGAAGGCACCACAAGCGAACTTTTCGAAAACAGGGATGTTCAACGAGCATATTTAGGAAAGGAATACCGCCACATAAACGAATAGGAGGGGCTATGATTTACGACAAAGAATACGAGACAATGCCGCGCGACGATCTTGAGCAACTGCAAATTGAACG
>JAOAAF010000123.1:0-5649 GCA_026419015.1 Spirochaetota bacterium | reverse complement strand
CAGGTACCGTAATGTCGCCTTTTATCGCAATTCATTCGATACACATAACATAAACGTAGAGAAAATTAAATCGCTTAAAGATATTCGGGAACTTCCATTTACCACTAAAGATGATCTTATCCGAAGCTACCCATACGATATGTTTGCGGTACCGCTTCGCGACATCGTGCGCATTCATTCTTCATCGGGAACCACGGGCAAGCCGATCGCGGTGGGTTACACGGCGAATGACATTAAGCACTGGTCAATCCTTGTTGCTCGGCTTTTGACTGCAGGCGGAATTACTCGACAGGACTTCGTACAAATTGCGTTAAACTACAACTTATTTACCGGCGGACTTGCATATCACTACGGTGCAGAGCTGATTGGGGCATCGGTCATTCCATCATCCACTACTGGCGATATCGAAAAACAAATTGCATTCATGAAAGATTTTAAAACAACTGCGCTCATTAGTACCCCATCCTATGCGCTTTCAATTGCCGATGCATTGGAAAATTTGAAAATTCATCCCGAACAACTGCATCTTAAATATGGCCTTTTTTGTGCTGAACCATGGAGCGAGAGCATGCGAAGCCGCATTCAAGAAAAACTCCATTTAGTTGCGACTGATAACTACGGCATCACCGAAATTCTCGGCGCAGGCGTTGCAGGAGAATGCCAGGAGAGAAATGGGATGCACATCAATGAAGATCACTTTATTGTTGAGGTAATCGATCCACACACTTTACAGCCGTTACTGCCGGGAGAGGAAGGCGAACTCGTATTTACCACTCTTACGAAAGAAGGTTTTCCGCTCATTCGCTATCGTACCGGCGATATGGCTTCGCTCATTGATGACCGATGTCCCTGTGGGCGTACGCTCATGCGAATGAGTAGAGTCACGGGAAGATGCGACGACATCATTCTTGTAAACGGAACGAAACTATATCCAACACAAATTGATGAAATTTTTCTCAAATTGACGGGACGCATCCCACGGTATGTACTCGTTGTGGAAAGAGAAAACGAGAAAGATGCCATTGAAATAATGGTCGAGATTGCAGGAATTGATGCGCTCGATGAAATGAAAAACGTTTTAAACTATCGCGATCGCTTACAGCATGCATTTGAAACTGCATCCGGGGTCTCGACAAAAGTGTTACTCGTTGAAAGCGAAACAATCTTAAAAATGGAAAGCCGTTCGAAAATAATCGATCGGAGAGGGAAATAATTTTCACTCCGAGGTAACTTCAATGCAACAAATCTTTGAAGCATTTAAGTCGCAGCCGTTTTTTATACTTGTCCTTGCATTTTTGATTGCGCTTTTTGCATATGCCTTATTAAAAAAACTCATTAAAATACTTGCAATCATCGCATTGCTTCTTGTGTTGTACGGTGCCTATCTGGTCTATCGCGGAGAGACTATTATCATCTCAAAAAAAACGCTGAAAGAATATTCGAAAAAACAAATTGAAACCATAAAACATGATGCGTTAAATAAAGTTACTCGGGGAATTAATAAATAAAATGATTTTTAATACCGCTTTTTCGCAAAATATCATAACTTAGCAATTAACCCGAAAACGAAGCTATGCAACCGGACCACACTTGAATCACAAATATCATTTTTCTATTACGCAATTCGTTAAACAATCAACGACAGTTTTCACATGCAAGATGATGATGGGAATTGCAGCATCTCGAACATTTACCCCATTGTTTTTTGGGCGATTGACGAGAAGACCGACAATCAATGACATGAGTACTGGTTGTGCCCCTTCATTGATGGCGATGCTCACTAAACATTCAACCGAATTACTTGAATTTTTTACTTCTTTTTCAATGAGTTTTACGTTGGCATCGAGCTGTGCAATGAGTTCATCGTAGTGAACTTCCCGAATGATTATGACACTTTCGTTTATAATGTGCCATGCGAGCGCAGTTAACGTGAAAAGTAAATAGTTCTCTTCTTCATTAAAAAAATTGGGTTCAACATCAATAAGATACTTGCTGATGTTTTTTTGCTGGTTATCCATCATGGTACACAGTTTAAAAAAAGGATCACTTTCTAATGAAGCAAGCGAATCTAATACGCGATTGATATTTTTTTCTGTAATAATACTCATGTGCTTTTCTCCTTTTTTAATTTCGAAATTATTTTTTAAAAGGTAGTGTGCGTGTAAATTTTGTTCTTAAAGCCGTTGGGCAAGAATGCAACGCATTTCGTCTTTGCTTAACGAAGCGGGATTATTTTTGTTGCTTGATTGGGAAAGTATCTCATCAAAATCCGACTCGCGAATTCCAAATTTCGATAACCGAGGCATTTTTAAAAGTTCGACCCATTCTTCCAACAAGAACACCAATCGTTCGCACGCACGACTTGTTTCGCGAACATCGCATCCCGTAAATAGTGCCCCAATTCGTGCAAATTTCTGTAAGTGCGATTCTTCTCCACGTTCCATGAGTTTTTGTACGGTCACCTTCACGGAAGCACCAAGGAGTGTCCCACATGCAACGCCATGGGTAAGGCCGAAAATTGACCCCAATGCAGGTGCGATGCCATGAACTACTCCAAGGCCTGCATTGGCAAGTGCAATTCCTGACATCAAAGCCGCATATGCCATTGAGGTACGATGCACGAGTTCGTCTCCAGCACCAGTGCATAGCGGAATAAACGATTGTTTTATTTTTTCAAGTCCGCTCAGCGCAAGCGCATCAGCCATTGGGTTTGCTGCTGTCGAGACGTATGCTTCAATGAGTTGAGTTAGCGCATCAAGCCCTGTGGCTGCTGTGACCTCAAAAGGGACTCCCATTGCTAATTCAGGATCGATGAGTGCTACATTGGGAACAAAATTATCATGGCGCAGCGACCGTTTAAAACCACCCTTCCCGCTTTTACTTAAAACCGCATTCTTCGTCGCTTCGCTGCCTGTTCCACCAGTGGTTGGCACTGCAATAAATGGCACCTTTTCTCCCGGATGTTGTTTTGTTCCAATTCCTTCTAAATAATCTATCACCGAATCGCCTGATGGTAACATTGCAGAAATTGCTTTTCCTGCATCGATCGCACTTCCTCCGCCAATTGCTACCACAGCTCCAATCCCTTTTGATCGAAATTCTATTACTGCTGCATCGACAGCATTCGGGGTTGGTTCTCCAGAAACTGAAATAATCTCATAGTGAATTCCGGCTTCGCGAAGCAATGCGTGAATCCTTTCCAGACGCCCCGATGTTCTTAGCGATGAAGCACCTGTAACAATAAGGCATGTATTTCCGAATTGCCCTATCGCTTTTGGAAGCAAAGAAACCGATCCAGCACCGAAATAAATTAAAGGAATGCGCGCAAATGAAAATTTCATGGTTTCCATTGTTTTAATTCTACTGGTGCGATCACACGATGCGCAATGCCGACGCGGGGTTTTGCCATCATCGGTGCAACTCGCTCTTTCCATTGCAGATAGTGCGACGTGCTTTTATGAGCCTTTGCCGCTTCTTCGGATTCATACGCCTCATATAACGTAAATCTGCAAGGATCATCGATGCTTTGTAACACATCAAAACGTAAATTCCCTGGTTCTCTGATTGAATCCTCAAAGTTCTCAAGAGTGGCCTGAATAAAATCCTCAATATTTTCTTCCCTTACATACACTTCGACCGTTGTTACATGCATACCTTCCTCCCTATATGAGATCTTCTGTGCGAAAAATTATAAAAAACAACCATTTTTCTGTCAATGAATTGTACTGCTCATTTCCACTTCGCAAATGAGCACCGGCTTTTGTTCTCTCTTCGGAAATGCAAAAAATGCAAACGGATTGTGTTTTGGCAACTTGCGAAACTGTTCCGATGCTACATTCATCTTCACTGCACGATACGTAAGATCGAGCAATTTTACAATGTACAGCATTTTTATCTGTTCAAATGCAGGAGCATCGAAGACATCGTCATCAGCATCGATAAGATAGTTTGTGACAAAATCGATATCAAATCCACCTAATTCATCGAAGAGCTTATTGCCAAATTTTACTGAAGCGAATATTTTTTCTTTAGAATCGAAAATGCCTTCTACATGCGATTTATCTGAAAGCGATTCAATCGAATACGATTCATATGCATCGGAAAACACCAGTGTGGGGATATTCCCCGGATCTACATAGCCATTCCAGGTAAGACAAATTGCTGCTACTTTTATTGATTTCCCTTTTAATTTATTGGAATACAACATCCACGTATTGCCAAGATCGTTCGAAAAAACTTCTACTAACTCATCATCATTGATGGTTATAAGGTTTTCTACTAATTTGAAAAGATTTCCTTTTGCCACCAACTGAACCTCATCATAATGTGTTTGAAACATTTCAATAAACGAATTTTTTTCAGGTCGAATTTTCATTGAGTGCCCTCCTATAAAAATCTTCGTCGTTGCACTTTATTTATAGCTACAACGCTTGCGATTTATTCTGTCGATTCTTCACCTCCATCGGGAATAACGCTTTCTTCTTCATGTGGCACAAAATTTTTTTTCTCACTGCTTTCGCTGGGTTTCCGAAATTTGTGTTTTCTTTCCTCTTTTTCTTCGGGGGTCATCATCGCATCCAAAAGTATTCGCGCAACCGCATTTCGTTGATGATACTGCGCAGCTTTCAATGCATCAATCCCTTTGTTATTTGTCTGTCTGGGATTTGCTCCGCTTTCAAGCAGATATTTCACAATCTCCGCATAACCTCGCATGGAAGCCCAAATGAGCGCAGTAGTGCCATCATGCGATGTTGCATTGACATTTGCACCAGCTTTTACCAAAAGCTTTACTACATCGAATTTCCCCCTTTCTGCTGCAATCATAAGGGCGGTTACCCCGTTTTTTCTTCTCGCATCTATGTGCGCATCATGCGCAATAAGATACGCAACGAGTGCAGTATTTCCTTTCTCCGCTGCGCGCATAAGGGCCGTTTCCCCTGTTGAATCTGCTCCGTTAACGTCTGCCCCTGCACGAAGTGCCTTTCTTACTTCTTTTTCGTCTCCTTTTTCAACAGCGCGCAAGAGATCTTCCTGTGGATTCGCAGAAACCGTTAGCCATAAGGAAGTCATGGCAATGAAAAGTGCAAAAGAATATTTGAAGTGCCGTGTACTCATAATATGGGAAAATTTCCCTCACACTGACACATATTATAAAAAACTCAAGCGTAAAATTTTGTTGAAAATCTTTCAATAGCTATTTACGATTGGTTTATTCTTTTAGGTTGCTGAGCGGTCCTTTTATATGATTAAAAAAAATATATTTCAGATTTATAAACCTGCACCATTTAAACCTTTGCTTCCCTCCGAAAAAATTGATGCATCATACAAAAAAATGCGCATCCAGATGATGCTCACTATCTTCAGCGGGTATGCGGCTTACTATTTGGTTCGAAAAAACTTTTCTTTGGCAAAGCCATATCTTATTCGAGAATGGGGATTTACCCCTGGGGATGTTGGACTTGTAGCTTCTGCTCTTTCCATTGCATATGGCATTAGCAAATTTGTGATGGGGAATATCTCCGATCGCTCCAATCCACGATATTTCATGGCTACGGGTCTTATTGCATCGGGGATCATTAATCTTTTCTTTGGCACGCTTCCCTCTGTGTTTCTCATGACAATTGCATGGTTCATCAATGGATGGTTTCA
>JAOAAF010000122.1 GCA_026419015.1 Spirochaetota bacterium | reverse complement strand
ATTGTATTCCACCATCCGCTTCAGCGACGGCTCAACCTGAAACTTCGAAAAATCCGAAAAATCGATGGCGCAATGCTCTTTTAATGTATACAGCGCTTCGGTTAAGCATTCGATGACGGATCGCCCCGCTGCATCTTTGATGGGACAGTACTGCGCATATTCCTTCCCCCGAATAAAAAGGGATACAAGTGATGGCCACATCGTTTTAATGCCGTTGCGCAGCTCCGTGTTGACATAATATCCCGTTCCCACTCCAGTAGTGTCATTGTTATAGCTTGAGTCTTTATCGTACACACCTCCACCAGATGTAGCGTAATCCTCCAAGTTCCGTAAAAGCTCTTGAGAAATTGTTGCAAAATCTTTATTTGAAGCAGTTGCGGTAAATATATCACCTCCAGAGCGGATGATATCGTACAAAAGCTCACGCGCTTGCGCATCGCCGGTGGCGATGTCGTTAATTCCTGAAAGCAACGCATCGACCCCGCGAACCGCATTGCACAATGGGACTGTCCCGCTATAATCTTGATTTGCAATCATCAACAACTTCGCAAGCCCTTCCTGTAACAGTGGAAGCACCGACTGCAGGGTTTGGCCGTCGGTTTCACGCAAAAATGCAACCAGATCGCTCATCACATCTTCGATTTCGGTTGCATCGTAAGCGTTGCGAAGATATTCAACGTTCTTTCTAAGTATTCTTATGATCTCATTTCCCACATTCGGATCTGTAGCAGAAAGATCATCGAGAAAATCAAAAAAATCGTTTGCATAATTTGCATAGGTTTCATCGGGATCATCGCGCATATCCTGTTCTATAATTCTTTGAAGAATGTTTCGTAGCGCTGAAAGGGAATCGGTGATAGGATGTTGAGGATGTTCAAGAAGGGTAACTGTCACTGCGAGTATTTCCTTTGCCAACGATACATTCTCATTTATCGGCTCCGACATGCGCTGATTAAATTCCACGGGATCTAAATTTGAAAACGGCTCTTTCAACGATGGGTAATCGTCTAACAAGCTAAAGAGTTCATACGAAGGAAGAGCATCATTTATTTGGAAATAATCGATGTCGGCTTTTGAACACCCGACACACAATACCGCAGCAAGTACATTGCCCATCACATATGCGTAAAATATACGACGCATTGGTGAACCTCCAGTCGAGTTTATTCGACCCATCGGCACAACCGACCAGTCGGAATTGCATCTCTACTCAGCTACTACCGCGAAATGTAAAGAAAAGGTCAAGAAAATTTTTAACTGACATTTCAGTTTTTATAAATCTATTTTGAATAAGCACACTATATAAAATGTTTTCACAATCATTTGTCGTGCGCACAAATAATGCGAAATTCAATTTTCAATACGGACGGCTTTTGAGTTGCATAGAGATTCGAATAAATTGTATTTTTTCGGCGATAATAAAAATTCATTTATGCAATCGCTCGCGCGGTTAGGCACGAATATGAAGCGCATTTTCATTTTATTAACCATCTATCAAACAATCATACAATACGGATTAGCGCAGGATCGTCCTTTGTCCCCATTTACCGAAAGCGGTTCGTTACACATTGGATTCAATGGGGATCGCATAAAAGCATTTTACAAATTCTTCGATGCGCGCAGCGAGTCCGAAAAAAAAGAAAACAAAGCAATTGGGAAACTTTCTGGATCTGCAATTGTATTTTACCATGGACACGCGCAACGCCCCGACAGCGCAGAAGAATTCACAACCCACCTGGTGCGCAACTCTCGGTCGGGTATTCTTATCGTCCCAGTGTGCGATACTCCCTTTGGCGTTGATTCTGCATGGCGCGGCGATGCAGGAAAAGATATCATCCTTATGGAAATCGTGCGAACTATCTTCAAAAAACATGGCATCGGAATTGCCAATTACTCAATCCCTCAATCTCCCACTGTCACAATTGAGGGAAATGGGTTTAAGAATAATTGCGATTACCATACCTCTATTATGGCAATCGGTTATTCCCACGGAGCAATTTTGGCAAGAAGAGCTGCATCGAAATTTCCCGCTTTAATTGAACATTTAATCCAGATTTGCCCTGCCGGTTACGTAAAATGGGGTGAAAATTCCTGCCTGGGAAGTTCAAAACTTCTCGGAAGTTTCCTATGGGAATCAATGCGCATAAGCAATGGCTATTTAAGGGGATATGGTCGCACAGTAACCCATGCAAGCGTGGGGATGGTGCGGGGACTTAGTGGTGATTGTTTCCGATCTTTTGGATCGTGCATATGGGGCACATTTTTACCTTTTAAAATATTCCGACCGTTACTAGATATACATGACTGCACGTTATATCTCGATGACTCCAATTTCCCGGTGGGGAATCTAAAAAGCATTACGGTCATTTTTGGCGAAAGCGATTCCCTTTTTCGATACCGAGATATTGGAATTTCAACCCCAACAACGCTACAAATTCGCGAAATAGAAAATTTCTTCACGACGTACTATCCTTCAGCAGTGAAAAACGGCACACGGCTCTCCCTTCATGTGCTGCCTGGAAATCACATTGGATTGTTCGTGTATCCAAAAGAATATGCCACAATGTCACTTCTGTGTGCTGATGAAGCAAAAAGCAGACTTATTATGCCTGCATGGGAATCTTCTTCGCACAATACGCATGCGAATAAAACACCCGATCCCTCGCAATCAAAATTATAACAAATAATTCACGCTATTTCCTGTAAACCGCGTACACGGCGCAGGCATTGCCAATGCACCATTTCCATCATTTGACCTTAATGCAACTCGATCGAAAGACGGTTTTTCCATAAAAATCGTTGACAAGGACAAATATTCATTGTATTCTTAAAATATATGATCATCAGTGCACACATAACACCGTACCGTAACCCGTATGCCGCATTCATCCATATGGGAAAGGATTCGCTTCTACGAGCATCAGGGCGATTTAAAGTTGATGTCCGATTGCCGCTCCCAGGCGAATTTGGTGTTACGGATCCTTTCGCACCAATGCGCCGTTTTCGCCAAGACGTATCGCCACCGCGCTTTAGCCCCATCAATCCCACCACGGGAGAACCAATTCCAAGCGCGCGTAAAAATTGGGATATAAATCCACCACGAAATCTTTTTGCAAGCGAAGCATATAAAGGCGCACAGCTAACCATACCAAAACCTCTCTTCGTCGATGCGCGAAGATAAAAAATTCCTCCATCTGCGTTTTCCCAATACCGAAAAAATTGTTGTCATGCATAGGATGATTGTCCGATAGTAACACAAGTCTATTTGTGAGAAAATTTAAAAATCGAATGCAAAAGATATCATGGATTGTGTTCTTGCGAATCGAGTATGAATTGTTTCGGTAATACTTTTAAAAGCAAATGTGATATTTTGAACATCCTCATCGCATGGAGTATTGCGATCATGTTAATTGATATCATCGGAGCCACACCAGCAGATGCATCTAACTATTCCAAAATTGTCCTCTATAACGGTGAAAAAATACGAATAAATTATAAATATCGCCGTGCAGGGAAAGAACTTCTCCTTTTCATTCACGGATTGGCATGCACAAAAGAATCGTTCGATGATGCATGGAAACAAAAATCCTTAAAAAAATATTCCCTTCTCTCTGTGGATCTTCCTGGATTTGGGAAATCGGGCAGACCAAAAAAATTCTCATACACGCTTGATGATCACGCAGGAGTGATGTTCGAATTTATTCGCCCTACCCGCTTCAAGAAAATTCACCTCATTGGCCATAGCATGGGCGGTGCCATTGCAATTCTGTTAGCGCAAAAGGATCCGCAGCGCTTCCTAACGATTATAAGCGTCGATGGATGTTTAGGGGGAACAAACAATGCCCCACAACAGCAAACAACGGCACCTACCTTCACTGAATTTACCATAAAGCTCAAATCTCGGTTGGAAAAAGCAAAAGGCACCCCTTTGGAAAAAGGATATCGGCTATGGTATGAATGGAGTCGATTCTCTGACCCAATCGCTTTTCAGAAAAGCGATGAGTCGTTAATTAAAATGACCCGTAGCGGGAAAATTGCCGAAGTGTTTTTTTCTCTGCCGATGAAAAAAATTTATTTTTATCCCCAATACGATGGCATGCCTGCAATCCTTAGCAAAGCGTCGAATGTAAAAACTATTCAAATATCGAATAGTGGGCATTTCATTATGAACGATAACCCGAATGAATTTTATCAAAAATTAGCAAAGGAAATTTCCCAGTAAATGGTTGTGGCAGACGACGCATACCTCAATCGACCAACGCGAGCTGAAATATCTATCCCACGTCTTTTGCATAACTTCGCAATCGTAAAAGAGTTGGTAGGGAAAAATGTCAAAATAATGCCGATGGTGAAAGCAAACGCGTATGGGCATGGCATTGTGCGAATTTCAAAAGAGCTCATTGCAACAGGAGCACATTCCCTTGGTGTTGCATATCTTGAAGAGGCACTTTTTTTACGCGCACATGGCATCAGTGCACCAATTGCCGTATTAGGTGCAATCAACACCGAACAAATTCCAGAATTTATCGCTCATGATATTGAAATCACAAGCTCATCTATCGACAAATCGCGCGCAATTTCTACATGCGCAGTCGCGGTTGGGAAAACTGCAAAAGTTCATTTAAAAATTGACACGGGAATGGAGCGCATTGGGGTGCACTGGTACAATGCTGAGCGCTTTATCTGCGAAAGCGCTGAAATGCCGGGGATTAAAATAATTGGTATCTTTTCCCATTTTGCAAAAGCAGAAACGGATCCCCACTTTACCAACGAACAAATACGCCGCTTCGAACACGCCCTCGCTTTCGCTACGAAACACGGAATTTTTCCTCCCTACATACACATTGCAAACTCTGCGGGAATTATTAACTTTCCACATTCACACTTCACTATGGTGCGCCCAGGTATTATGCTATACGGTTATGATCCTCGGGCAAAAGACGCGCGCACTCCCCTGGCAGGCAAACATCTTCTCCCCGTGATGAGTCTAAAAACAAAGGTGTCGTTCTTCAAGGTTGTTCCCGCTGGCTGTGGTATTAGCTATAATCATACCTATATCACTAAACAGCAAACGCGCATTGTCACACTGCCCATAGGCTATGGCGATGGCTATCCGCGATCGCTTTCCAACAAAGCAGAAGTACTCATCCGTGGAAAACGATACCCGGTAGTTGGCACCATCTGCATGGACCAAACGATGATCGATATTGGCCCAAATGGAACTGCCTACAATGGAGATGATGTATTACTGTTTGGCGAAATGGATAGCAAAAAAATTCCACTTGAAGAGCTATGCGAGAAAGCGCATACGATTACCTATGAAATACTCACACACATCAGCTCTCGCGTCCCAAGGATTTATACGAATACGCTATAAAAGATGCAAAAAATACAAGTAGATCTATCGCCAATTTTTTAATCGGTGCTCATTCACCTGCAATGAAGGATTTTCCGGGAGAAAATCGAGCGGATCGAGTGGTATTTCGTTTAAGCGTATTTCGAAATGCAAGTGCGGTCCTGTAGAACGACCGGTTGAACCAACGAGTCCAATCGCCTGACCCCTCCGTACTAAATCGCCCACCTTTACAAAGTTAACAGAATTATGCGCATACCGAGTAATAAAATTGTTTCGATGTTCTATTACTATTTCCTTCCCATACCCTCCTGCATACCCCACTGCAATGACCCTTCCATCTTTGGCTGCTCGCACAATTGTTCCCCTGGGAACAGGCATATCGAGCCCTGGATGGATTTCACCCCACCGTAAACCAAAAACCGAAGTAAGGACTGATACATCTGCTAATGGCCATATGAACTGGTCGTCCTTGCATTCAATTGCCTTTCTCCCCAATCCTTTTGCTTCGAGTTCTTTTATGCATTTTTCCGAGTACGGGATAAAAACATACGTATTGAGCAAATTTTTTATATTTGCAACCGAATTCACTCGTAAGACTTCGTTTAATTCAACCTCATGTTTCATTACCAATGTATCGAGTTGATTCTTAGAATTTATCTGATACCATTTTCCTTGAACGCCATGATGCTCTTGGATATGCTCATTATCAAGAAAAACGAGTTCTGAAGCAAAAAGGGAAACAGAAAATATGACAACGACAACAAAATATAATCCATAGGTTACCATGCTTTTCATCTTAACGCCTTTCTTGTTTAACCACATCACACACTCCCATCACGTGTTATTTTTTTCATTTCATGATCATTTTACATTAAAAAAACTTTTTAAAAGGCTGATTTTGCCATGGGCACTTTTCGTACTGTTTCTGTGTAACTCCTGTAAACGGTTGCTTACTTTCCAAAAAATAGGCTCTACTGACGGGAAAACATCGAACTTGCTTTCCCCCATGGCAATGATGCCCTTTCTATCGCTTTTATTCGTTTTGTTTGGTACAACGTTTTATATATAAAAGGATTCATCTCTCAATTTTTTGAGAGAACACATCAAATCCCCCTTGTATAACATATCATTTCAAGGATAACGATATGTCAAACAAAATTTGTGCTACTTTACGCAATTTCAGGCTTTACATACCCCATTACACGCCACAACCTGAAAAGCCACAGCGAGGACAAAAAAAACAGCGGCCGTCTGGAACAAGAAACCCTCCACAACATGGGCAGCGAGGTACCCCATAAAGTTTCGTTTTCCTTACATCAACTGCAGAGTTCTTACAATACTCATCTTTTCCAATGAATAATCGCTCAACAGGTTTTTTATTGACACGAATCATATGCCCCCAAATATATCCATCAGTGTACTATTTTTATGTATAGTATATACATGTGTATAGTATTTTGCAAGAAAAAAATTTAAATAAAATAATTGTGTTTTTAAGAGCGCATCTCATGACGATTTTACAAATTACAAAATAAATAATTGAAAACATCCCCTATATGGGATAATTTTGTTATGAACGAATAATTCTGATTTGATATCTAAACGAGAATAATAAAGGAGCTCGAATACATGGTAAAACCTGCTTATGAACACCGAAAAGAACTCGAGGAAATCATACAAAAAGAGCTAATGGAGGAATTAGCACAGGAAGCGGAACCAATCGGTTCGAAAGAAGGGCCTCGTATACATCATAAAGGAACAATCGATTTTGATATAAAACCAGAAGAATTGGAAAGTTATTTAAATAAATATGTAGTGGGCCAAGAAGAAGCAATCGAAATTATTGCAACGAAAGTTTGCACTCATTTTAATCGAATGAAAATCGAAAGCACCATTCCCGAAGATGAACGCCTGGTGGGGAACATAAAAAGCAACATGCTCCTCATCGGCCCTACAGGAGTGGGAAAAACCTATATTGTGAAACTCATCGCCAAACGAATTGGCGTGCCATTTGTAAAGGCAGACGCCACTAAGTTCAGCGAAACGGGTTATGTGGGTGGCGATGTGGAGGATTTAGTACGCGAATTGGTCCACGAGGCCGATGGCGATATTAAAAAGGCGGAATATGGAATTATCTATTTAGACGAAATTGACAAAATCGCCTCATCGGGAACTATCTATGGCCCAGATGTATCGCGCACCGGCGTGCAACGGAACCTTCTAAAACTAATGGAAGAATCCGAGGTTGATCTGAAAACTCCTCACGATCTCGCATCGCAAGTAGAAGCGGCAATGGAGGCACAACGCACAGGGAGGATTACCCGCAAAAAAATAAATACTCGCAACATTCTTTTTATTGTATCGGGTGCATTTAATGGGCTTGATGATATTATTCGAAAGCGCCTTAACATGCAAAAAATTGGTTTTGAAAAAACAGAAAACTTTCAAATTGATAAACAAAATCTTCTCAAGCAAGTTACCACTGAAGATCTCATAAATTTTGGATTCGAATCGGAATTTGTAGGAAGGCTCCCAGTCCACATTGTGCTCAATGACCTCACCGTTGAAGGCTTGTATAATATTTTGAAAAATCGATACAGCACAGTAGTCCTTGGCAAAAAGTTGGATTTTCGCGCGTACAACATTGATCTACAATTTACCGATGAAGCGCTTCGAATTCTCGCTGAAAGAGCATATAAAGAAAAAACTGGTGCGCGTGGCCTGTTGAGCGTATTCGAAAAAACGCTCATCAAATTCGAAAAGACACTTCCATCAACCGAAATTCGGCAGCTGGTAGTCGATAAAGCGCTTGTAGAAAATCCTGAAAAAGTGCTCTCGGAGATGCTGCTTAACGATAGCATAAAAAGCTTTCAAAAGAATTACTTAATAAAACATGGCATTTTCCTGGAATTCGATGACGAGTCACTTCGGTTGCTTCAAGATTTAGCATCGAAAAACAGAAAAAGCATAAAACAGCTTTGCGATGATTTGTTTCACGATTACCATCATGGAATAAAGCTTTTGGGAATGGATAGTTTTAAAATCACTGCCGAAGCAGTTAAAAATCCCTCGACATATTTAGAAGAGTATATTAAAATACATTATAACAAGCAGAAAAAAAATTGAACGGCTCAAAGAAAAATGGATGCATTTCTTAAGATTGCGCACAGGGGTTATTCTGAAATTTTTCCAGAAAAGGGTTGACTTTTATTGGAAGGCATAGTACAATTTATTTCAGAATATTTTGTCGAATTTTGTAGAATTAAAGGAGGAACATCAAATGAAATCAACAGGTATTGTAA
>JAOAAF010000121.1 GCA_026419015.1 Spirochaetota bacterium | reverse complement strand
GTTAAAGCGAAACATAATTGTTTTTCCACTTACTTTGGAGGCGGATAAACTTTGTGATCTTAAGACCAATAACCTCTCTAACATCACCTTTAAAATTTCAAAAAAATAAATATAATAACTCAATAATCGCCGACCACACCCCTTGCCCGTATTCATTCTGTGCTACCAGCGTGACGTCAAATGGCCATATTTGGTCCATGTAATCGGGTCTATGAAGGGTGGAACGGGCAACTCCTGGTTGGCCACAGAGCGCAGCCATCTCGGCATGGTAGTTTGCATAGTCAACTGTGTTCGTGAGCCAATTGATTTCTTCGGCGTGGGCGTAGTACCAATGATCTTGGTCTTCCATAAACGCCCCGAGCGCGTCGCGGTCAAAGAGCACAAACTGAAGAGTTCCCGCAATCCCGCGTTTGCCCCGTGATATTGAAAGCGAGGGGACGCGGCCCAAATGCGTAGACTGGCACGTTTTCGCGGGTGACTAACGCGGTGATTCCATGAAGTGTCATTATCCTCATGTCGTCAAACAAGGGGGTGATGTCAACTCCTGAAAAGGTCGTGTAGGTGCGCACGAACTTCTTAAGTAACCAAGCCAATTCGAAACCGGAAATACTCGGCTGAATGTGAGGCCCAAATTCCTGATGAGCGTGATTTTTATCAGGAAGGTCAGGGAGACATGATTGAGTATAAAGAAGTGATACGCGGCTTCGCAATGATTGGCAGTACAGTTGTGGATAGGGTTGAAGACGACGGTAATATTATTCAGCCCGAACGCGATGATGGGCATCCGTGGAAAGAGCTGTTTGCCATGTTTTTGGGAAAACAAACCATCTTGCGAACCATTCTTGATGACCGTGTTATTATCTCGAAAAAACGCGCTACATCACCAGAGATATTCGTTGCTGTCGCAAACGCGTTGATAATCCTGCGCCTGATGATGATGGCAGGCAAAACTGTTCTGTGGCCCTTTGTGCACTTGCTTTTGTGGATGCTCCATGTGATCAACTTCAGCCCGAACAAGTCATTGGGGAGGACGAGATTATTCATCGGTTCCGCAGAGGAGATATTTGAGAGAGGAATGACAGAATCAATAGATGGCATACTCACGAACAACACCGAACTGAGCGAAAAGGTAAAAGAGCAGCTTAGGTACATTCGAAGAACTTTGTATAAACGGGATCCAAGTCGTCTATTGAATGTGAGAATTGAGGAAGATCACCCGGGTGGCGGGCATTAAGCTAAATCGAACGTCTCACAGTTCATAAAACTATAAAATACGGAGGAGTATTATGGCGAGGAAGGGAAAGGGGTCAGAGTGCTTGAGCTGGAAGATTCTTAATGATATACGCAAGCATTAACCTTTCGAATTTCCTACTATCGCAACAGCAAAAGCTATTATAATAAACATAAGAGCCGAAAAATTAAATGCAGCAATGTACGAATTCATGTAATCGATTATAAACCCACCTGTAAATGAAAATACCATCATACCACCGTTAAACAGAGCAGTGAAAATTGCATTGGACTTTCCTCTATCGCTATTGGCCACCAGATTAACAAGATGAGCATTAAGAACGGGATATAGCACCCCATGTGTGATCCCATATAAAATTCCAACGAAAGTGAGCATGAAAAGCGAATGCATCCAATTCACCATTATATTCATTATCGCCCCAATCACAAAAATCGCAGCGATGAGATTTTTTTTCTCAGCGCGCTCAATCGACCGAAGTGCAGTAAAACGAATAACGATAAGAATCGAGATATAGACAACAAAAAAAATTGAAAAATTTAAGTCCGTATTTCTGCGAACAAAATTTGGTAAAAAAGTAATAATGATACCAAAACCACCTCCAAATACAAACGAGGCAAGGGCATATAAGCGGTAATGTGCATCTTTAAAAAGACGAAAGATTCCTTCGAATTGGACATTGTTTTCATTATGGAATTCGGGATGAAGGCGTACCATGAAAAAAGTTATCGCAAAGGCAATGAAAATAAGAATTACAGAAATGCAATATATTGTGTGATGCGTTATACCCTTTGATAGCAAAAACTCACCGAAAAATGGGCTCAGGGCATTTGCAAGTGCTCCCGTCACACCAAAAAGACCAATCGCTTCAGTTGAACGATGAACGCTTACAGACTCAAAAACGATTGTGGTACCCACGATCATTGCGATGGTAAACCCTATTCCATGTATTATTCGTACGAATGGAATTAATATGGAAATTGAGTGAATGAAAAGGTATAGAAAAAATGCAACGCAAAGAATTGCATATCCAAACCTTAAAAACTTTATGCGGTTAAACTGATGGATAATTGTACCAATAAAAAACGATCCAAACACTACAAAAACCTTATCGATGCTATTCATCAAACCAATATACGATTCCGATGCGCCAAGATCTTTTAAATATAAAGGGAATAAAATAAAAAATGAATTTGCTAAAAAGAAAAGAAAATTTGCCAATGCAGTATAGTAATAAATTGGGGGAAAGCTTTTCATATTTTTTTATTTATTAGACGCGATTCATGAAAAAAATAATTTAATCACATAATAATACGTAATCAAACCCATGACTGCCAATTTAATCCAAAGGCTAAAAATTATTCCCAAAAAAACTCCAAACGCAGATTTTAGTGAATTTTTGCGTGTTCCCTTATTGCTATATTCACCAACAAATGCACCAACTAATGGACCCACAATAACCCCCCATGGGGAAAAGAGCAATAATCCTACAATCATGCCCAGCGTTGCACCAAAAACACCCCGTTTGCTTCCGCCAAATTTTTTTGCACTCCATAAGGGAAGTAGATAATCTAAAATCGCTGCAATAACAACTGCACTGCCAATTCCAATAAGCACTTTGAACTCATAACCACCCCATCGCGTGAAATGCACACACAGAAGTCCTGCAAATCCTAACGGTGGTCCAGGGATAATTGGGACAAAACAGCCAATAAAAGCCACAAGAATCAACAATCCACCAATCACAGCTAATAAATAATCCATCTTGAACTCCTCAAACGCGATTACTTCTCAAAAACACAATTCAGACAAATCGCATAGTAAAAATCAATAAAATAAAGTTGAAAAATTGGCATTAAATTTTATTTTTACAAAAAACTACTTCATGGAGCATTCAATGCACACATTGAAAGTATTGCACATTGACGCGTGCACATCGTTTTACAAGATGGAGCGTTACCGTTTGGGTGAATTTTTTGGCCCCGTTGATCTTGGACTTTCTTTCGCAAAACAATACAATTCGCTTAACATTGGAGCTGGCATCTTTGCTGGTTCAATTTTCCCAGGCTCAAATCGACTTGTCATTAGCGGTTTTTCCACATCATGGGGTAACTTTTACATTTCTTCGATGGGTGGTGCCGCATTGGTTTTCGATAACTTGGGCATTAACATGGTTGCAATTCGGGGGAAAACCTCAAAACCGTCGATTTTGTATCTTAACCGCTCGCACGGTGAAGAAATCGAAGTAGAGATATTACCAATAGATGTTCATCAAATATGGAATAGCGAACGCGGCGGTGTTTATTCGCTCATCGATTATACGCTCAATCGCTTTGGTGAAAAATATGAAAATGACCCCCGCGTGCTTGCAGTGGGACCTGCTTCTGAAGTCACTGACATGGGGGCAATTGCATCTGTTCCTGTAAAAAATGGGAAAGCAACATTTGTCGATACATGGGCAGGTCGCGGTGGTTTTGGTTCAAAAATGTTTCGCGAACACGGCATTGCTGCAATCATATATGGAGGAACGTATATTGACGAAGATTTTCGAGATAGAAAAGTTGCCGATGAATGGTTTACCCAAAAATATAATTTAAAACTTGCTACAAAAGATATGGAAGCAACAACCAAATACCGATTCGACCCCGAATTTGGTACGGGGGGTACATTTGGTGTTAATTATGCAAAGATGGGAGGAAATATTTTAGCATTTAATTATAAAAGCATTTATTTTTCAGAAGACGAAAGAAAATCCCTTCACGAACATTTCATTGTAAATCACTACTTAAAGCAATTTAACGAAGAAACCATCGCAACGAAAAGCTTCCGCACGTGCGGTGAACCGTGCAGCGCGGTATGTAAAAAAATGAAGGATGAATTCAAAAAAGATTACGAACCATACCAGACAATGGGACCATTATGCGGAGTCTTCGATCAACGAGCTGCAGAAAAGCTCACTCACTATGCCGATACTATGGGATTCGATGCAATCTCGCTTGGAGGAGTAATATCGTGGCTAATGGAATGCCTTGCCGATGGAGTTCTTACACCAAAAGAGTGCAGCGTAACGCGTACTCCTGTATTCGATTGCGAAGGATTTCGCATTGAAACCGATTCTATGATTAATGCACAGATCGGTACAGAGCTTATTGATTCGATCATCCATTGTCGGGGAATATTAAACCTTCAGCATGGGGCTCGCAAATTTGCTCGCATGCTTGCAAAAGAACGCGGGAAGCACATTATTGATCGTTTTCTATTCATTTCGAATGCAAGAAACGGTTGGACAGTTCCAAATCAATATTGGACACCTGGAGTGCTTTCTCCAATGCCTATCATGGGGAAATACTACATGCATTATGGAACAGATTTTTTACCACCGCGCGAATTAGGAAGAAAAAATGCCGAACGAATGGTAAAAGAGCTTTTGATGGACAACGCTGGATTTTGTCGATTCCATCGCCAATGGGCAGAAGAAATGATTCCTGAACTTATTCATGCTGTTTTTAACGTTAAAGAAGGTTTTACTGAGAGAGTTCGCGATACTGCAATACGGATTAATAGCAGAAATGCAGCAATATTTTGGGAATCCTCTCGGAATATCGATTTTGTGGAAACCTTTCTTATTCGCAAAAAGGAAATCGCTCAGGATTCCTCGCCAGAATTGGCCTCTTGGATAGATAAATTTAAAAAAAATCGTACGGAAGCAGCCTTCGAGTTTTGGTATGAAATACGGAAAGGGATCGATGAATCGCTTAGAGAACTTTAAATTCATTATTCAATGGAGTATAGCGGTTTTTTTTGTATTCAGCATTGCTTATGCAGTGATGTCGAACAAAACTTTTATCGAAAAATACGCTTACGTGGTAAACGTAATCGATGGCGATACCTTCGAAGTGCAGTTTGATGATGGACACCGCGACACGGTACGGCTGTGGGGTATTGATGCACCAGAATCGTATATTAAGCGACATGGATACGAAGAGTTCCTTGGAAAAGAAGCATATCTGTTCATTCATTCACAGCTATCAGCAAAGCGCATCAAATTGAAAACTCTTAACAAAAACGGCGATTTTGTTCGTGACAAGTATCAAAGAATCCTGGCATTCGCGTATATCAACAATTATGATGTTGCGGCAATTCTTCTCGAAAAAGGACTCGCAAAAGTTTATAGAAAAGGAAATTCACCGCACCATCAGACATACATAACTCTTGAAAAAAAAGCGCGTGATCAACAATTAGGAATATGGAACAAAAGTGCAGAAAAAAATTTTTATCGAAAACAATTCCTTTCGAATCAAAACCGTTATTTGCTTATTTGGTTTTGGGAAAATGATAAAGAATTCTTCCGAAAAATCGTGTGCGAAAAGACGCACTATTGAGAAAGCAACTTCATAGCTTGTTCGTTTGATCCATATAATAAAACTTTCATTGGACAGCTTGACTTTTGATTTTCATTGTACTATATTAAATTTCATTAAATAACATAACATCTGTTAATTGACATGACAATTCACATCAAATATGAAGCGGTAGTGTATTGATGAAGGTGATATAATGTCTAATGAAAAAAACATATATACAGGTATTACCGATCACGATAAGCGCTGGAAAGTTCTTATCGAACACTCTACCGATATCATCGCAATAATTGACCAAAAGGGAACAATTACGTTCGTAAGCCCTTCGGTGAAACATATTCTTGGCTATGAGTTCGATGAAGTTGTGGGGAAAAACCCACTTGATTTTATACATCCTGACGATATCGAAAAAAATCGAAAATTCTTTTTAGCACTTTTGCGCTCACCAGAGCGACTCGCACGAAGAAAAATACGTCTCTTTGCTAAAGACGGTCATTGGCGATTATTTGAAGTAACGTTTAAAAACCTTGTTAATGAACCTTCAATTGCCGGGGTGGTAATAAATTCCCGCGATATTACTGAAAAAAAAGAATACGAGAATCTCTTAAACGATTATCGCAACAATCTTGAAACGATTGTGAGAAATCGCACCGAAGAGCTTTTAAAAACCAATCAGCGCCTAATGGAAGAAATTAACACAAGAAAAGAAATAGAAAAAAAACTTCGCGAGCAAAGCAAATACCTTCTTGCCCTTCATAGCACTGCCCTTTCCATCATCGATCGACTTGAAATTACCGATTTGCTAAAATCGGTTGTCGAAAATGCCTCAACGCTATTAAACGCGCCCCATAGTTTTATTGCGCTTTTATCAAACGATCGCGAGACCCTTGTGACGAGGGTTGGCACCGGTATCTTTCAAAAACGAATAGGCGATGTTTTTTATCCCGGTCAGGGTGTTTGTGGCACCGTCTGGAAATCGGAAAAGCCTGTATGCGTGGAAGATTACCGCACATACCCAAATCGCATTTTGGGGAGCGACTTAGATGCACTTCAAGCGGTGATGGCAGTTCCTCTTACCACTGAAGGGAAAACAACTGGAGTTATTTGTATTGCCCGCGATCGCAATACGCCATCGTTTGAAGAAAACGAAGTACAATTGCTCTGCAGATTTGCTGAAATAACTTCGATAGCCCTCGATAATGCGCGCTTGTATGAACGATTGCAGAAAGAACTGGAAGCCCGTAAAAAAACTGAAGAATCATTATGGGAAAGCAATGAGAAATATCAAACTATTCTTGAAACCATTGAAGACGGTTATTACGAAGTTGACCTAAAAGGCAATATTACTTTCGTCAATTCATCAATGTGTCGCATTTTAGGATATCCGATGAAAGAGCTTGTAGGGATAAGTTATCGAAAAATCATGGATGAAAAAAACGCACGCGATGTATTTCGTGTTTTTAACCGCGTTTTTCTCGATAAAAGACCTCGCAAATCTTTCGACTGGGAGCTTATTCGGAAAGATGGTTTGCGAATTGCCGTGGAAACATCAATCAGCTTAATTACAGACCGAGAAGGCACGCCAATTGGTTTTCGCGGCATATTAAGAGACATCAGCGAAAGAAAAAAACTCGAACAATCGCTCCAATACCTTGCCCATCACGATCCGCTTACCGGCCTTCCCAACAGGACACTTTTTAATGACCGCCTTCAACAAGCGATTGCACATGCAAGCAGAAACTTTTCTTTGCTTGCCGTCCTATTTTTGGATTTAGATAATTTCAAAGAAGTTAACGATAACCTTGGCCATGATGTGGGCGATCTCCTTTTAAAAGAAGTTGCTCGAAGGCTCGAAGACAGCATCCGCGAAATCGATACAGTGGCTCGATTCGGTGGGGATGAATTCGTCTTTATTCTTCCCGACATAAAAACCATCGAATTCGCCGAAAAAGTGATCAAAAGAATCCATGGAGCTTTTTCAAAACCATTTCACATACGCGATCATTCTATTATTATTACGCCAAGTATGGGCGCTTCATTTTATCCCATTGACAGCGACGACATGGAAACCCTTCTTAAGAAAGCTGATTCAGCGCAATATCGTGCAAAAGAAACTGGGAAAAACAATTATAAGTTTTACAGTGCGACAATGCAAAAATGAAATTAGAAATATGCTAACTCATCATCGTCGATTTTCAATAAATCCCAAAAATTTCTGCTGCGTTCAAGCCATAAATATAGCGTAGGAAGCAATAGCAAAGTTAGCAACGTAGATGAAATCATTCCGCCAATCACCACAGTAGCTAAAGGTCGTTGTACTTCTGCACCAATTCCGGTGTTAAAAGCCATTGGAACAAATCCAAGCGCTGCTACCAATGAAGTCATCACTACCGGCCGTAGACGTGTGATAGCCCCTTGTTCCACCGCCTCCCTTAATGGCAAACCCTGCTGACGCAGTTGATTAAAAAAACTTACCAACACCATGCCATCAAGTATTGCAATTCCTGCAAGAGCAATAAAACCAATAGCTGCTGACACAGACAGAGGAATGTTTCGAATCCAAAGCATAAAAACTCCACCCGTAATTGCAAAAGGAATACTGTTAAATACCAACAGTGTTTGTTTGATACTTTTAAAAATTCGTTCCAATATAATAAATATTACAATTAACACAATAGGAATTATTACCAGCAATCGCTTCCGCGCAGACGTTATGTTTTTAAATTGACCGCCCCATTCTACATAATACCCAGAGGGCATTTTCAGCTTTTCTGAAACAATACGCTTCGCTTCTTCCACAAAGCTTACAGTATCGCGATCTCGCAGATTTATGGATATTGCGGCATATCTCCGTGCACGACTCCGTGCGATTGTGGTTACTTGATCGCCCATCTGTAACTTCGCAAGAGTTGCCAGAGATATGCTTCCGCCCTGCGGATAGGTAACCGGTATGCGACCAATATCATCAATGCGGGTGCGAAATTCGTCGGCAAGCCGTACAATCACAGGAAAGCTTTTATCGCCTTCGTAGAGCCTTCCCACTTCGGTGCCTTTCATTGCAATTGCAAAGGCATGGTTCTGTCTCTTATACACATCT
>JAOAAF010000120.1 GCA_026419015.1 Spirochaetota bacterium | reverse complement strand
ATCATTCATATTGTTCACCTCCGAGCGGTAACCGAATGATCATGCGAGTGCCGCGATTTATTTCCGATTCTACTTCAATAGAACCACCATGATTTTTGTGCACAATAAAAAAAGCTACCGCCAATCCAAGTCCTGTCCCTTCACCAGGGGATTTTGTTGTATAAAATGGTTCGAAAATATGTCTTTTCGAATATTCATCAATTCCCGGACCATTGTCGATGATCTCAATTATTGCCTCGCTCTCATCGCGCTTCGTAACAATTTCGATGCGTGGCTTAAATCCTTCTTGTCGCACTTCATTTAAGGCTTGTGCAGCATTCTTTAACAAATTCAAAATCACTTGCTCAATTTCGTTTTGAATGCAATAAATTTCAGTAAGCGAGGGATCGTACTTTTTTACAATCTCTATGTTCTTAAAATCATATTTTTTCTTTAAATCGTAATCTTTCGAGACTAAATCGATGCTTCTCTCAATAAGTAAATTCACATCGACAAATCGCTTTTCTCCGCTGCTTCTGCGACTAAACTGCAACATTCCAGAAACAATATCAGCAGCTCTCAACCCCGCATCTCTTATTCCATTCAAATAGCTCGAAATATCACTTTTTTCCAAATATGTATTTAGTGCGTGCAAATCAATTCCTATTTCCTCAGCCAGTTTTCTGTTTATGTCAAAGTCTGGAGAAAGCTTCATCGTAATTGCCTGTACCCCTTGCAATATTACCCCCAAGGGGTTATTGATTTCATGTGCCATTCCTGCCGCTAAACTTCCGACGGTCATCATTTTTTCATTTTGAAGCATCATTTCGTCAATGCGGCGGATGTATGAAATGTCACGCATAATGGTTGAAAAATAGGTGAGATCGCCGGTAAAACTTCGATGTGCCATTATTACCTGAGAAACAGGGATTTCTATACCATCGAAACGTTTAAGGGCAGTCTCGCCAAACCACACCCCTTTTTCTTTAGCTGTTGGCAAACCTTCTTCTATAATAATTTTATACGCCCATGCCGGATGGAAATCTTTTATTGTGAGCAATTGAATATTATAATCAAGTGGAATTTGGATAAGCTCATATCCAGCGCGGTTGAGATAGCTTATATGGCCATCGGGTGTTGCCGTTGATATTAAATCCACCGTATGTTCAACAATTGAACTCAATCGTAAAAGCAATTCCTCATTTTTCTTCCGTTCTGTGATATCGACGGATGCATGGATGATTTTATCAATTGATCCATCCTCTGCGATAAGCGGTGTGCATGTGACCAAAAAAATTTTATTTAAAGCTTGCAATTCCATCTCTACCGGTTCAATTTTATTTTTGCTAATTAGTTCAATAAAAGGGCAGCATGGTTGTGTGGGGTTTCCATTGTGAAATATATCGTAACACTTTTTTCCAATAATTGAATCTTTTGGTAAACCAATTAGATGAGTTATCGCGTGGTTGACATCAAGAATTGTTTGGGAATCATCCAGTATCATAATCGGTTGACCGATGATTTGAAAAACCTTTTCCCATTCCAATCCCATTGGTCTCCGGTCCAAATTTAAAATCTTTCTATCAACATCAGTTTATAAAATATTTTGCCATTTCCGCAAGAAAATATTTTATCGCATTTAAAAAAAATGCCAGTAAATAAATTGTTCGCAACTTAATTTACTGGCATCACAAAATTCGTTAACGATGTGTTCGGAGTAGGAACGAACAAAACTTTTACGAGCCAACGTATTGTAGGCGCATCTGTTCGTATGGTAAATCAGTTAGTTAACTAATGTTATGATGCTTCAACTATCTGTTGTGATTTCGTTTCATCGAGTTTCGGAAATTCTACCAACTGGACTGATTTTCCTACAAGTTTGATGTTGCTGTGGACCTTGCCATCTGTCGATTCCCATCTATCTTGGCGCAATCGCCCCTTTACATGAACGATCTTTCCCTTTTTAATAATCTTTTCACAAAATTCCGCAAGGCGATTCCAGGTTTCGACTTCAAAATAGGAAATGTGGGGAGGGAGTCCTTCAGCTCGTGAATAATTTTTCACACCGATTACGAACGAACAAAAACTTTTCCCGCTTTTCGTTTTGCCCACCGACGGTTCTCGAACGACAAAACCCGATAACGAGACATCGTTTTGATAAAACATACTGACCTCCATTGAATAAAATAATTATTTACCTCTCATTATGTAATACGATTAAAGCATCCCATTTCGAAAAAATTTTTTTAAAAAATTTTATTTTTTTAAAAATTTTGTTGTTCTTGACTTTATACTGCATGATCGTAAAATATTTCTTAATTTTGATGTCGTTATTGACAAAAGAGAAAATGCCGGTGATCATCATACGCAACACGCGCATACTTAAAATTTTTACATTCAATTCGCCGTGGGTAGTGGCAATTGCCCTTTTCCCGTTCATCATTATGCGCGATGCACTTCCTTCACATGTTGATGAAAACGTCATCCTTCGGCATGAAAAAATCCACATCTATCAACAATTAGAACTTGCTGTGGTAATTTTTTTTCTTTGGTATTTCATCGAGTATATACGATATCGATTAAAGGGCTTTTCGCATTTTGAGGCATATCGGAATATTATATTCGAAAAAGAAGCGAATGCAGGAATGCATTCGCGCGAATATCTCTCAAATCGAAAAATTTTTGCATTTCTAAAATATTATACCGAAAAAAAGTGACATCATGAAAAAATGATATCATTGTTCAAACATCTCACTGCAACGCTTAAAGAAGTAGGAGAAATTGAAATTTTCATCGTTTCTACTGCAATTATCTGCCTATTGTTAAACAATTATGTGCCCGAAAATTGGTTTATTCAACTTGCAGCTTCGCGATGGGAGATGGACTCATATAAAAGTGGAATTGTATTAAGCGCTGGATTTTCCATCACCAATGTTGTTTCCCTTTTCGCGATTCCTTTGATCGCGTCTGCCTTCGCAATACGCGTTGCGCGAAAAAAAAATTATTCACCATTTCCAAAAACATTAAAAGAATTTGGACTCAGTTGGGCAAACCAAAGCAAATTTTTATGGGTTTTTATAATTGCCTTCTTTTTGCTGCTGCCAATTATTCTCTGGGCAAGCAAAAAAGAAGATTTTCAACAAATGTATCCCTTTTTTTTCTACGCGCGTTATGGCGCTGTTGAGTTACTTACATGGTGGGCATTGTACGGATTATATTATGTTGGTGTTGAATTTTTTTTCCGCGGTTTTCTCCTTTTTGGGTTATATCCGAAAATTGGTAATCTTGCAATTTTCGTCTCAACAATTCCATACGTAATGGTGCATTTTGCAAAACCACCTGCTGAGGCATTAGGTTCAGCTTTTGCGGGCATTTTCTTATGCTATATGGCGTTGTTAAGCAACAGCATGTGGGGTGGATTTTTCCTTCATTGGCTTGTCGGAATGACGATGGATGCACTTTCAATATATTCTTCTGGAGGGTTTATCTCTCCGTGAAGCATAAATTTTCATTTAAAAACTAATTTTTACAAAAAATTTCCTCTTCATGTAAAATGGATGCGAAAGCGCTCATTATACAAATTGTCGAATGTTGTGGTAATAGTATTTCGGATTTAAAAACATACTGTTACTAATTATTGTCTTCACCACATCATGCAGATTTATCTAACCAGTTATTGAGGATATACAAAGGAATTCCCAAAATCAGCACAGCAACGCCAATGAGGGCACCGACTCCAGAATACATGCCAATTTGAGGGAGCAATCGAATATAATCGAACCCATTGTTCAACATGTACATGCCAATCGCCACAAACAAAATTGGAATAATCGGATATAGCGGAACTTTAAATGGGCGAACGGCTGCAATGTCCCAGTGGCGAAGAATAAAAATAGAAACTCCAGCTAAGAAAAAGAAAAACCAAAAAACAGGGGTAGTGTAGGCAACCATTGTTTCGAAACCGGTGTTGCGATCAATTTTGTTTGCGATGAGTATTAAGGCAATCGAAATGAGCCCTTGCACAATAAGTGCAATCGCAGGAGTTTGGGATTTGTCATTCCATTTCCCAAGAACGCGAAATACTTTAAAATCGCGTCCAAGAGCGTAGATCCCTCTTCCCCCTGAGATTATGGTCGCATTCGTAGTACTTAATACCGCAAACACCACTGTGAGGGTTATGATTGGAGTAAATTTTTCTCCTAAAGTTGCTTTTACGAAATCGATGGCGACATTTGATGAGGCAGCCATCCCTTTTATTCCTAAAATTCGAAGATATGCGATGTTCATCAATAAGTAAATGGCAGTTACCGCAATTAGGCCAATGATAAGCGACTTTACGATATTTTTCTCTGGATTTTTAACTTCTGCCGACACATATGCCGCTTCGTTCCACCCACCAAATGCAAGGAGGACAAACACCATTGCCATGCCAATGCTCATCGATTGCGTGTGAGGTGAGGCATCGCGTGGTAAAGGCGTACCTCCAAAACCGATTGCAATTATCATAAGCATCGATATAACAATTGCTGCTGTAAAAAGATTTTGCGCCCACTTGCCCTGTTTAATGCCAACAACATTTATTGCTGTTAACAAAACCACTGTGATGATTGCATATATCGACGATGAATAGGAACCGAGCGAGTATACTTCAGAAAGGAAATCGCCAATGAAAAATCCGAGAAAAGCAATCGAGCCTGTTTGAATCACTGCCATACGCGCCCACGCAAAAAGGAAGGACATGAAATCGCCATATGCCCGATGAATAAAATAATAATCTCCTCCTGCATTGGGGTACGCAGAAGCAAGCTCTGCATAACAGAGCGCACCAATAATTGACATCGCACCGCCCATAATCCATGCAAGAATAAATGCAAATTCATTGGGGGAACTCTTTGCAACATATCCGGGAAGTTTAAAAATGCCAGAACCGATCACGATTCCAATGGTAATCATCACGACATCGAAAAGTCCAAGGGTTTTTTTTATGTGCTCATTGTGGGGTGTGTTCATATTCTCTCCTTGGAATTGATGATTTATAATAATTTTTAAACAAGTTGTCTATCGTTTCCGCCAATTATTGAAATATTCACATCCATTGCAAGAATATTTTTTCAATCATACATCTTAACGGGTTGCCTGTTATAGTGTAAAATGAAAGTTATTCACACATTCATGCTTGACAAAAACAATAATGAAAATCACGATACCGTTGCCAGAATTTTTCTGGCTGGAGGAAGTTGGGTGCAAATCCCACGCTGACCCGCAACTGTGATTTCGCATGTGCGAATAAGCCAGGAACTCCATAGCACTGGATATCCTCGAGGTCTGGGAACCAGGTTGCATCAAGTCGCCTTGATCTAACCTTACACCGCATGCCTCGAGCATGCGGTTTTATTTTATAGGGTTTCCCGCCTCCTCAATCCAGTAATTTTTGTGAAAATTTTACGAAGAGGAGGTTACTATGTACAAGATTATCATGCGCATTTTGTTTTTTGTTTTTGCCGCGGAGTTTGCAAGCTTCGCACAAAGTGAAATTCCACTTGAGGACGTGCTGGTAAGCGCGTACAAAATGGATATCCCCATTGGACAAAGCACCGCTGCATACGTTCTCACTCACAAAGAGTTAGAACAAAATGGGTATGCCTTTGTGGTCGATGCACTCCAATCGGTACCTGGCATCGCCATTACCCAAAATGGTGCGCTTGGCGGAACTGCAAGCGTTTTCATTCGGGGCGCGAAAACAGGCAACATGGTCGTTCTCATCGATGGGGTAAAGATCAACGATCCATCGACAATTGAGCGAACCTTCGATTTTGGCACGCTTTTAACCGATGCGATCGATCGCATTGAAATCATCAAAGGTCCACAGAGCGTGCTATATGGATCGGATGCAACGGGTGGGGTTATTAATATCGTGACAAAAAGAGGGCATGGAAAACCAACATTTACCGTTGAAGCATCGGGCGGATCATTTTCCACATCCCATCTTTCGGCACGAGTGGCAGGTACGAGCAATGGGTTGGACTATTCCCTTACGGTGGGACAAATATCGTCTCAGGGGTACTCAAAGGCAGCAAAGCCAGATTATGCGACAAAACCGTTCGACGATGATGGATTTTATCAACAGTTCGCAATGGGGCGATTTGGCTTTGCCCAATCGCGCGGCCTTTCATTCGAATTTGGTTTTTCAACGCGGAAAACAGATTTGGCAATAGACGATGGAGCTTTTGTTGATGATCCCACATCGTTTGAAAATCGCAAAGAGATATCAAGCTTTGCGCGAAGCATTCATCAATTAACCGAGTTCTGGAAACATAGCATCTCTCTCGACTATTCATTCATCAAACGGAGCTATAACGACTTCGACGATGATGGGGATTCTGGATTTGTTGATTTCGGAAGCGATAACTATTATGTGGGAAGCAATGCACACGGCGAATGGGTGCACACGGTTGTTATGAAAGATGTCAATACATTGTTGTTTGGTACAGCATATGAGCGCGAACAGTACAAATATCACGATGAGATCTTAGAAACTGAACGCAAAAACGATGCGTTTAATGTGGGCTTTTTTGTGCAAGATCATATTCACATCGAAAAGTTGCTGTATGTGACCCTTGGAATTCGCAGCGATCGCCACGAAATGTTTAGGTGGCATCAAAGCTACAATGCATCATGCATGGTGGTTATCCCAGGGGTGAAGACAAAATTGAAAGGAAACTGGGGAAGAGGATATAAAGCGCCAAGTCTGTACCAAATCTATGGCGATGGGGGTACATATGTCCTTGAAAATAAAGGATTAAAGCCTGAGGAAAATACAGGATTCGATGTGGGCATCGAACAGCCGTTATTTAATATCGCTGTACTACAGGCAGGTTACTTCCAGAATAAATACAAAAATATGGTGGATGTGACTTCACAGCCTCAATATAAATATAAATATGAAAACATTGGCAATGTGAAAACAAACGGCATTGAGGCCACAGCAACCGTAAAACCGTTTGATTTTCTCAATTTCACTGGTGGGTATACCTATTTGAAAGCCATCGATGAAGATAAGGATGAAAGATTGCTCCGCCGGCCAACGCATCACGCATATGCAAACGTCGCACTTTTATTTCAAAAAGTGAACATTTCAGTGACTGGGACATATGTAGGGAATCGTAATGATGCGTATTACGATTCATTGACATTTAACACCATAAAAGTAACGAATGAAAAGTATTTCAAATACGATCTCGCAATGCAATATGCAGTAACCGAGAAACTCACGTTAACTGCAAAAGCGGAAAACATTACAAATGAGAAATATCAACAGGTGGTAGGCTACGAAATGCCCCAAAGGAGCTTTTTTGTTGGCCTGAAAGGAATTTTTTAAACGAAAAGAATTTTCCGATTAACTAAGAGGGAGTACATTTTAGTACTTCCTCTTATTTTTCGATATATGTTGCGATAAAACCAAAAATTGCTTGCGTTCTGAGTTTTGATAGTTAATTTGTATAAATCGTATGAATCGAATTTTTCAACTATTTCACAATACGTATTTTCGATATCCACTTTTGCGAAAACTTCGGTGGTTTTTTGTTGGAATCATTTTTTCCCTTTTACTTGTGTACATCTATTGGCCATCTCCTCTCGAAACATATCCTGTGGGATGGGAAAAAAGTTTTTACATTTCACCGCCATACGTAGAATCGAAAAATCCTCACATATCCCGGCGCGGAAATATCATTGCGGTGGCATATGAAGGAAAAGAAATTGAAAAGCGAGAAATACAGCATTACGTATACTTGTCTCTCTCTCTCAATGGTGGGAAAAGCTATTTGCCTCCGCTTAAGGTCGCGAAAGTAAGCGGTACTATTGACCACAATCCAGTTGCTGCAATTTCATCAACTGGTCACATTGCAGTCGTGTGGCAAAACATTGTTCCCCCGCAATCCAATAGCCGACTTTTCTACTCACTGTCAACAAACATGGGGGCTTCATGGAGCGATCCGTTGGAAATAGGCATTGTGCGAGATGAACTTACCGATAGTGAAATGGATATGCTGCCTCTTATTGAATACGATGACAAAAATCAACTTCATCTTTTTTATCACGGTGTACGCGGTGATATGTTTAATCTTTTCCATTCTATCAGCAACGATGGAAAAGCGTTCTCTCCACCTCGCAAGCTTGTGGATGTCGCTGAAGGATTGCGCGGTGCTTTTTTCCCCGCAGTGCGATTTCGTGGGAGCAATATTTTTATCGTGTGGCAAGGACGCAGATTTGCGGTAAAACAGTTCACCGATGATTTATTTTTTTTAAAATCGGACAATTACGGCGCCTCATTTAGCAGAAGCAGACCAATTACCTTTGGAATCGGCAGCAGCGCATCGCCATCGTTAGAAGTGAAAGAAAACACCGTCTATGTGGTGTATCAAAACAACAAAGAAAAAACATGGGGGATATGGCTTTCGGTAAGTAAAAATGGCGGCGAAACATGGGAACCACCACTTAAAATTTCCGATACGAATGCGAACTGCTATGCACCGTCAATTGCGCAAACCGCAAGCGATGAATTGATCATCATCTGGTATGATTTGCGAGGTCGGTATCCTGCATTGTTTTCCAGAAAAATGATGCTCGATCCTCCGATGTTGAAACCATCGGTAATGATATCGCGACCAAATGCTGCAGCTATTGCACCTGCTGTGGTGAGCGTAGAGAAAAAGGTGATTGTTGCCTGGAGGGAAGGGGGAAGAATTCTTACCAACTACAGCGATGTTTACGTTGCCCCTCCAATTGTGACATCGCCAACCCACCCAGAAGATCGTTGGTCTCGTGCAC
>JAOAAF010000119.1 GCA_026419015.1 Spirochaetota bacterium | reverse complement strand
ATACAAAATTGAATATTTTGATACTGCCCAGAATTCGTATAAAACGATTTTTGAAACTTCCAGCGGTAGAGAGTATATGGTGATAAAAACAAAAACGTACGAACCAGGCAATTGGGATTCATATTACGAAGATTGGTGGGAAAATTAATCTATCCCAGTAGAGAATACTTTTCCTTCCGTCACTTCCACAAAACTTCGTCATTGCCTTTACAACTGCGATATCACCCACGGATGCATTTACGAAATAGAGGTATGCGGAACACAATGAGGAAATCTACTCCTTTGGACAGTTGAATACGATAGTCCCATCACCGCATGTAGAAAGCACCGCGCGAAAGCTCAGTTGCGCGCGCTGGCATTCCGCTTTGCCATCTGAAGCATCTTTCCATAAATTCCATCAAAACTTCCATTGGACATGATGATAACGACATTGAGCGGCGAATCCGCCACGATGTGCGCAACATCGGCCACAATGTGGTCAACTGCGTCGTATAACCGTGCATCCTTGCCGATATCCCGAAGGGAATCGATAACCGTTTCGATGTGGATTCGCTCATCCGCAGGCACTGCCTCCAGACGATACGGTTTTTTCATAAGAACAACATCCGCATCCTTAAACGATAAAGGAAGAATGTCTTGAAACACATTTCGCCTACTGGTGGCTGAACGGGGTTCATACACGGCGATAATTTTCGCATCCGGGTAACGTTTGCGCATTGAACCGAGTACCTGCGCAATTGCCGTCGGATGATGTGCAAAGTCCTCATAAATCCGAACATTCCCATCTTCAAAAAGCAATTCCTGCCGCCGCTTAACACCGCGGAATGTGCGAACGGCTTCAATAATCGCATCACTCTGGATGCCCAGCCGCATCGCCATTGCCGCGGCAGCACAGATATTCATATAGTTAAATTCACCAAAAAGACGTGTCTCGAACCGATACTTGCCGCCCGTGCAATGGAATGCGAGAATTGCACTTCCGTTGCCAATCGATTCCTCATGGCAGGAAAAATCCGCGCTAGCCAGGCCAAAGCTATGCGAAACCGAGCGGGAAGTTGTCATCACATCGAGGAGGGCGGGATATTCTCGCGAATATATTATTTCACCTTTCGATGGGATGGTATTGACAAGCCGCCGAAACCAGAGTTTTATTTCCTCAAGATCGCGGTAGATGTCAGCGTGATCAAATTCAAGGGCGGTGAGAATACAATGGCGCGGTCGATAAAACATAAATTTCGGCACTTTTTCAAAAAAAGCAGAATCGTATTCATCTGCTTCAACGATAAAATATTTCCCACTGCCCAACCGATAGTTTGAATGATAATTTATGGGAACACCCCCCACAAAAAAAGAAGGATCTTCACCTGCAACCGTAAGGATGTGCGCAAGAAGAGCAGAAGTGGTTGTTTTGCCATGGGTTCCTGCTATCGCTACCACCTCGCGCTGGCGAAGAAAGAAATTAGCCAGCGCTTGCGCCATCGAAATATACGGAATTCCTTCATTTAACACATATTCAGCTTCAACATTTCCCCGACTTATCGCATTGCCGATAACGACTAGATCCGCATTGTTCACATTGCGTTCGCAAAATCCACTTTGCACAGGAATTCCCCACGACGCGAGCATTTCGCTCATTGGCGGATAAACTTGTTCATCGGAACCGGAAACATCATAACCGATTTCTTTCATCATGCCCGCAAGCGAGCCCATTGCCACGCCACAAATGCCGATGAAATGAATGCGATTTATTTCACTTATTCTACGATAATCCCTACTCCGCATTATCTGTGACAATACCCTTCCCTTAATAATTGCACTTGCACAGCTCTAAATCCAGAATCCTGGCGTTCGTATTGCACTCGCACAGTTGCGCAAAGTTCGAGTATTGAGCGATCCGCTGTATTCCCTTGTTGCGTGCGAAATACCGTATTCGGTGTAATCGAAATGAGCATTTCGCGTTTTCCCCTTTTCACTTCAATTACATCCTGCGAGATATAGATAATAACGCCACTTATCGTGCAATCCCTTCTTGCAGACGCATACGCAAACGCAGCTGAAAACATGCACGCAAGTATTATAAACCCTCCTATCAATCTTTTATACATAATAACCATATTCGTACATCCTCCCTTACGCATTTTTGCTGGAAAACAAAATATCTGCTTTTTCCTATATTGTCAATGAATTTGCCAATTTCTCGATGTCATTACGTTAATGTTAAGACTTTCTTTTTTGTAAAATTTCAATGAAAATGTTTGACATATATATATTTAACATGCAATATGCTAATATAGAAAATTTTAAGAAAAAATCTGGTTCATAAAATATGGAAAAGCGAGTTAGCAAATTGCAATCGCGAAAGAAAATACACCTCATCGCTGTACTTTGCGCATTCGTTACGATTCCTACCATAACCGCATCAAACATAGAGCAATACAATTGGGGAATAGACAAAGATGAGACAATTAAAAAGCATTTTCCCTCAGGAAATTATATAAGCTTTACTCCAACACAAAAACCGGAATACGAAAATAAAATTTTAAGCTTTATTCTGGCAATCAATAGCGAGATCAAAGATCGGATTGTAATCCTTCGCATCGAAAGCAATCCTCAACGGGATTTTCTTTTCATTCGAAACAAATTGTACTCTGTACTAGAAAATTATGGAGTACTCCCTGCAGGAGAATTCGAAAAACTAATTAATAAATTATCATCAATCTATAAAGAACCGAACATACAAAAAGATAAAAACACTGTAACGTATTCGTTTTATGGCAAAGATACCAAGGTGTTAGTGCTTTCATATGAAAAACAGAAATTAGTGGATTGCAAAGTATATCACTATGCAAGTAAACTATTCAGAATTTTAATATCGGAATAAATACATTCGTTACATTGTTTATGAAAAAATTTTTATCATAAAATTTATTCTTGACAGTTGAAAACATTATTTTTGTATGTCTCAGTACAATTTTAAACGGAGCAGGTGAGATTTGTGGCAAATATTAAATCAGCAAAAAAACGAGCAAAGACAAATGCAAAGCGAAGATTGGCAAACAGACAGGTAAAGTCATCGGTGCGCACTGCATTGAAAAAAGTGCTCGCAGCGTTAGATCCGGCAAATCCGAATCATTCGAACCTGTTGGAAATCTACCGACAATTTGTTAAAACAATCGACACCGCTGCGCGAAAAGGTATAATTAACAAGCACACTGCAGCGCGCAAAAAATCGCGCTTAGCGTTAAAAATTAATAAAATTAAATTACAATCGCAAAGCGCATAAATTAAACCTAAACCGCAACATTCAAATGCCGCTTTAGGAGCGGGGAATATGACAAAACAAAAAATTATCGACCATTTGGTAAAAAAAAGCGGCATTCAGCGAAATGTGGTGCATTACATCGTCGATGCATTTTTGCAACAAATCATCGAAAGTTGTAAAAAAGGAGAAAAAGTTGAAATAAGGGGGTTTGGAACATTTAGTAAAACTTCTCGAAAAGGGAGAAAAGTTTTTTCTCCAATTGCGGGAAGAAAATTATCGTTGCCCCCTAAAACGGTCATCACGTTTAAAGCAAGCAAGATGACCGAAGAAACGCTTGATTCAAACTAACAAAGGGCGCTTAGCTCAGCTGGGAGAGCATCTGCCTTACAAGCAGAGGGTCGGCGGTTCAATCCCGTCAGCGCCCACAAAAAAATTCCACTTATTCATCCACCACCGCAAAGATGCGTTCCCATTTTGCACGCGTATTCTTAAATGTGCCTTCACAAATGCTTGTGCGAATATCATCCATAAAGCGTTTCATGAACGCAAGATTGTGATGTGTATTATAGATAAGCGCAGAGATTTCTCCTACTTTGAAAAGATGGCGAAGATATGCTTTTGTGTAGTTCTTGCACACATAACAATTGCATTCTGGATCCGGTGGTGTAAAATCCTTCTCATAATATGATGCTTTTATAGTGATGCGTCCCTGAGAAGTGTAAAGAGTTCCATTACGAGCGATGCGGGTTGGCATTACGCAATCGAACATATCGATGCCTTCAGAAATCGCATGTAATATTTCCAACGGACTTCCTACCCCCATCATGTAACGCGGTTTATGTTCAGGCAAAAGCGGCGCAGTGAGAGAAGTTATTTCGCGATAGAGTTCTTTGGGTTCACCTACAGAAAGTCCACCAATCGCAAAACCAGAAAAATCGAATTCAGCTAACTTCATCGCACATTCCTTTCGTTGTTCGGGGAATACGCTCCCTTGCACTATTGCAAAAAGTGCCTGAGAATTTTTATCAAAATTGTCACAATAATACTGATAAGATCTTTCTGCCCACAGAATTGTTCGTTTTAACGCATTGCGTGAATCTTCTTCCGATACAGGATAGGGCGTGCACTCATCGAGCACCATCATCACATCAGACCCAAGTACGCGTTGAATTTCAAGAACGTCTTCTGGCGAAAAAAAATGCTTTGAACCATCAAGATGCGAACGAAATTCAACACCTTTCTCCGAAATCTTGCAAAGATCCGAAAGAGAAAAAACCTGAAACCCACCCGAATCGGTTAGAATTGGTTTATTGAAATTCATAAATTGGTGAAGACCACCGCTCGCTGCGATCACATCGAGTCCTGGTTTGAGATATAAATGATAGGTATTAGAGAGAATCATTTCAAAACCGAGTTTTTCGATGTCCACAAGTGGCATAGCTCGAATAGCACCACGCGTGGCCACGGGCATAAAAAATGGCGTACGTACTACTCCTCGTCGAAATTCAAACACGCCTGCACGCGCATTCGAAAACGGATCTTTTGTTTCAATGGTAAAATGCATGAATCCCCTCGTTTTATCGCGAAAACAGCCTTAAAAATTGACAATTCCCTATTCCGTGGAAGTAACGCAATAAAAATACGAATATGTTCAACCGTAAAAAGATCAATGAAAACAAATAAATCTTCCCAACATTAAATGGCAAAAAACGCGCGAAATTTTTCAATTCATTTGTACCCGCAATTTTTTTGCAAACACCCATTCAACCCAAAGCGCTAAACCAATATCGCAAAAATATTTATGTGTGAAAAAATTGTAAGCGAAGGACAAAGATGAATTGTATACACCGATAAGAATGAAAATTCTTCCCGCAAATGGACAAATCTTTTTCGACGCAAAAAATTCAATCACATAAATGCATTTCGCGGTACCATCATCTCGAAGAAATAACAATTTATTTGTTTTTTATCGACAAATATCGCAATGAAAGAAACATTTTATCATTCGTTTGGAATTTCCTAACCATTTTTATATTTTGACAGATAGAACCACAGCCATTGTTCACAATTTACAAAAGCAAGCTGAATTTCTCTAAATTGCACAGTTTTTTACTTCGCATATCGTTCAAAGAACGATTGAAATATAGATATTTTTAGCATTTTAATTCAAATATAGATTAGGACTTTCTGCAATTAATGCGTGCCTCTGATGCTCGATTGTATATCCCCATGATGTCGAAGACTACATAATTTCCCATTATTCTATAATCATAGTCACACGCAAAATGGCCTCAGGATGGCAGAAAAGTGTACAAGTCCATTGCACACACAGCGAACATTTTTTCCTTGAAAAGTTTTTCCCCAATCTCTTCTCATGGCATAATGCAAATGGAACGCGGGTAACAATCGCAATTACATTTGTGCGACTCACCATGTCACCAAGTACAATCGTTTGCATGTGTCGTAAGAACAATATGAATACGGGAAATGACTATGAAACGATTCTTTAGCGCCAGCGCATTGTGTTTCATCGCAATTGCGCTTGCGGCATCCGCATTGTACTATTATAATTCCGCACCTCGATTCATGCAGGATGATATCATTTATGTCAATCCAGGTGAAAACACCCATTCCGTTGCAAAGCGCCTCAAAGAACGCAACCTGATCGAAAGCGAAACGTATTTCATCGCACTTGCAACGCTGACGAAAATGAATTCAATAAAACCTGGGAAATACCGCATCGAACGCGCAAGCAGTAGCTTTCGGATCCTACAAAAAATCTATAGCGGCGATATCATGAAAGCACGGGTAACAATTCCTGAAGGATTTAATCTTTACTCCATCGCTGAACGCATGGAAAAGCACGGCATAACCAAAAAGGACGATTTCCTTTTTTGGTGCACAAACCTCCCTTTTTTGCGTTCCATTGGGATTCTCGCACAAACCGCAGAAGGGTATCTTTTCCCCGATACATATATTTTTCCAGAAGAATCAGATCCAAAAAATGTTATTAAAACGATGCATCAGCGGCTCAATTCGGTACTCCAAAAAATTGATCTTTCAAATATGTCAAAATTTGGATTTGATCGCCACCGACTTCTCACAATGGCATCTCTCATCGAAAAGGAAGCGAAGCTTTCTTCGGAGCGACCGTATATTTCATCCGTGTTTCACAATCGATTAAAAAAAAGAATGAAGCTCGATTGCGATCCCACCGTGCGCTATGCTACAAAGAGATTCACAGGTCCCATCTATATTGCTGATCTTCGCAATCCGTCCCCATACAATACCTATATCCACTATGGACTCCCACCAACACCTATTTGCTCTCCTGGAAAAGAAGCTATTTTGGCTGCGCTCAATCCCGCATCTTCCGAGTTCTTATATTTTGTTGCGCGAAATGACGGCTCGCACGTATTTTCTAAAACTATAAAAGATCACAACTTGGCCGTTAAAAAATATCAGAGAAAAGAAAAAACAAAATGACACACCTCAGAAAACCTATTCTCGTATCACCTGCTGGCAATTTAGATAAACTGCGCTTTGCAATCCGCTACGGCGCAAATGCCGTCTATTTTGGCGGAGAAATGTTCAATCTGCGTGCAGGAAGTGAAAACCTTTCGATTGAAAATATCGCACGCGGTACTGAGATTTGCACAACGGCAAATGTGGATTCGATATTCCTTATGAATTCTTTTCTCCACCAAAGCGATATTGAAAAAGTAAAGGAATATCTTTCATTAATAAAAGATTTTAATTTCAGCGCAATACTGATATCCGATCCGGGAATGATGATGATCATTAGAGAACTTGGCATTTCCACTCCTATTCATCTTTCAACGCAAATGTCAACGCTCAATCACTATGCCATCAATTTCTGGAAAGATGTAGGGATTTCTCGAATCGTGTTAGCGCGCGAAGTTACGCTTGAAGAAATTAGGCGAATTCGGGAACACGTTGACATTGAACTCGAAGTATTTGTACATGGTGCATTGTGCATTTCGTATTCGGGACGCTGTCTTCTCAGCCGATATTTTACCGGGCGGGATGCCAACCTCGGCCAATGTACGCATCCCTGTCGGTGGAAGTATTCCATCGTCGAAGAAAATCGCGAAGGCAATCACCTCGATATCATCGAATACGCAAGGGGAACCGAAATACTCTCTTCCAAAGATCTCTGCCTCATTCGACTGCTCCCTGAGTATGCGCGCGCGGGTGTTGATGCATTTAAAATAGAAGGCAGAATGAAATCGGTTTACTACACTGCAAATACGACGCGCGTGTATGCACATGCGCTCTCGCTTCTCGATAAACCAGAGGAATTTGCCGCAAAGCTTCCATTTTGGCAGCGCGAACTTGCCCTCATCAGCCATCGCCCATATACCGAAAACCTTTTTAACGAATTCGAAGGCATGAAAGGGAAAAAATCCATTCCTACCATAAGAGGGGCTCGCTTTTTTGGGTATTTCGTTGAAAAGGGACGCGATGAAACCGAAATCTACATGATGGTGCACAATCCCTTCTCCCTTGGCGATACAGTCGAAGCGATATATCCAATTTATAACAACTGCGTGCGCGACAAACAATATCGCGTCTGCGATATCGCTGAAGGGGAGCTGATTGCTACTTCGGCAATTCCAAACAGAATCTATCGCGTGCGATTCGATGCACCGGTGTACGAATACGCCATTTTCCGAGAAAGTACGAAATAGTCATTTTCATCCCATCATCTTCATTACAAAATCAATGGCAGCGCGCGTTTCGGGATTAAAAAAACAATTAAACCCCTCTTTCCAGTTTGTATTTGCAAGATAATGCTTCATCCGATCATAAACAGGTCGGCGAAGTCCTTGTTTTAAAAGAGTGAAAGCTTTGCCGGGGTTGTCGTACCATTTCGAAATGATTTCTTTTGCGCGCGGCAAAAGTTTTTCATCGCTAGCAAGCTCATCTACCATTCCAAGCTTAAGGGCTTCCTCCACATTATAACGCTCGCCATTGTACATGATGTCGCGGAATTTCTTGACGCTATCCCAACCGAACTGCATGATCTCCGTTTGCACCACAGAAAGGCCGAGTCCAATTTTTATTTCAGTCATCCCCAATTGAATCTTTGGATGATTCTTTGCAATGCGGTAATCGCACGCAGTTGCTAGAATCAATCCTCCCGCCATCGCTGCGCCATTGATCGCTGCCACAGTTGGTTTTGCACACATAAAAAATTCCATAAACACGGGTTCAGCCCATTGCTCAAAAAAATCGGTTACTTCTTTTAAATTGGTGAAACCCATAAACATTGGCAAATCAAACCCTGAGCAAAATACTTTCCCCTCCCCCGTGAGCACTATTCCTTTTACCAAAGGATCAGAATTTGCTGTTTTGATTGCCTCGCGCAATTGCGTAAGGGTTTCAAGGGTAATAGAGTTGTATTTGCCGTGACAAAACTTCGCAATTAAAATCCCATCCTCAATTCTCATCGTTAACATACAATCTCTCCAAAAAAATGATGCGCCACAAACCCGAATACCGAAAAAATCACATACAATGCGCGTGTCAAGAGTATTGTGAGGGACATACTCAATTAGTAACAGCGCACATATTATTTGCACCGCGAAGCGAAAGTATGGCAATTAAAACCTTGACATATAAATCGTTATCAATTAATACGTTATATATCGTGTGGTGGATAACGCATCAAGAGAGGTAAAAGATGATAGAAAAACGCGTTCGATGGTACCACTGCCTCGCATATGGGGTTGGAGA
>JAOAAF010000118.1:4469-9143 GCA_026419015.1 Spirochaetota bacterium | reverse complement strand
TAACCTCTTTTTGCCTCATAAAGCGGAGACATACATTGGAAGCGAAATCGAATCACAAGGAAATGCGCCGGCGGGAAATCGAAGGTGTCATCTTTGCATTGAGCGCTTTGGTGTTGTGTGCATCTCTTTTAAGCTTTGATGCGCATGATAGCGAACGGCTGCGAATGGGTCATCCTGTGGCAAATCTCGTTGGACCGTTTGGGGCGTGGTTGGCATCTCATTTGAGAGGAATGTTGGGGCTTTCTTCGTTTTTTGTGCCGCTTGGGTTTGGCGTTGCATCGTGGACGATGTTGCGACACGGGAGCATTCGAAGCATAGGAGAAAGGCTTGTTGCCCTCGGCTATCTTATGATTGTCACGTCGCCACTTTTTACCTTTTTATTGACATTGCGCAGCAAAGAGCAGGCGGGTGGATGGATGGGAGAATTGCTTTTTGGATTTTTGCAACAGGCGTTTGGACTGTTTGGTGCGATGTTGTTTTTGGTGGCATTTAATGTCGTTGGGTATATTTTGCTTGGCATTTTTTCCATTATGGGATTGTTGGAAGGAGTAAAGAAGACGCGCTCGCCGATTGGAAAAATTATCGATTCGGCAACGAACATTTTTGCGCGAATAAAGAAACGCCGTGTACCACTAAATAAACTGGAAAAAGAAATCCGCAGAAGAGGGAAGCTTCCGTGGATTGTAAAAAAGAGGATGGTGGTATATGAGCATCAGTGCACGCACACACATCCATTAAAAGAAACACCGTTAAAACTTATTCCTCTACAAAATCCCGTCTACGATGGCATGGCGGGTGAGGGATATGCATTGCACGATTATCGGGATGCAACCGATTCGCTGTTTAATTCCTTGGCCGTTGCACAGAAAGAGGAAATGGGAGAATCTGTTTTGCTCCTTGAACAGGCACACGTGCATGAGAATTGTGCTTCAACCTCGTTGGTGGGCGATCGTTCATTAAATTGCAATCTGGAAACGGCAGCAATTCGAACGAGCAGTTTTCTTTCAGGCGAGGATGATGCGCAAAGCGAAGCAGAATTTTCTGAGAGCGAGTTAATTCGCAGCAAAGAGCTAATGCGCAAGGATGAACTAGAGATCGCCGAAGAGGAAAGCGATGAAGAGGTAATTGTGATGGGCGCAAGCAAAAATACTGCTCGCGAAGTAGAGTCCCAAACCATCCCGCATGTATTTAACGACATTGTGATAGAAAAGGGATACGGTTTTCCAGCGAGATATCTTCTTTCTTCGCAAAACAGCGATTCGGAGACCTTTCAAAGCGAAATTCGAAGAAATTCCGAACTTTTGGTAAATACCCTTCGCGATTTTGGTATAGAATCGCGCGTGGTGAAAGTGAATCGCGGTCCGGTAATCACATTGTATGAGATGCAAATTGCGCCGGGCATTAAGGTAAATCGCATTGTATCGCTTGCCGACGATATTGCCATGGCGCTTGCAGCGTCGCGCGTGCGCGTCGTGGCACCGATTCCAGGAAAATCAGCAGTGGGAATTGAAGTGCCGAATTTAAATCGCGAAATAGTGACTCTGGGCGATATCATAAAACTACCTGAATATTCACTTATCCCTGGAAAGCTGAAAGTGGCACTGGGCAAAGATATTTTGGGGAATCCCGTAACGCTCGATATTAAAAAACTTCCACATTTGCTCATTGCAGGGGCTACCGGATCTGGAAAATCGGTACTGGTAAACACGATCATTACCAGCCTCATTTACAGTTACGATCCAAATCATGTGCGATTCATTTTAGTAGATCCGAAAATGGTGGAATTGCAACTGTACAATGGGTTGCCGCACCTTCTTACTCCGGTCATCACTGAGCCGCACGTGGCGCCTCGCGCGCTTAAATGGGCAACGCTGGAGATGGAACGGCGGTATCGATTGCTTGCTGCAATGAATACGCGAGACATCGATCGGTATAACGAGCATGCGGAAAGAATGCCGGGTTGTGAAAAATTGCCCTATATTGTGATTATCATGGACGAGTTGGCTGATTTGATGATGGTGGCCGCCAAGGAAATAGAAGGGTTTATCACTCGCATTGCGCAGAAAGCGCGCGCGGTCGGGATCCATCTGGTACTTGCTACGCAGCGGCCATCTGTCGATGTCATCACGGGCATCATTAAGGCGAATTTTCCTGCACGTATCGCATTTCAAGTCGCGCAGAAAACCGATTCGCGGACGATCATCGATCAGAACGGTGCAGAAAAGCTGTTAGGCAAAGGGGATATGTTGTACCAATCGCCGATGAGTTCTTTCCCAATCCGCATTCAGGGTGCATATATCTCTGAAGATGAAATAATGACGATTGTGAATCATTTGAGAAAATTAGCATATCCGCAATACATCGACATAGAAGAGGAAATCTTCCAAGCCGAAGAAGAGGGGGATTTTGAGGAAGAAGATGAACTCTTCCAAGAGGCGCTTCGCATTGTCGCAGAGACGAAAAAAGCTTCGGCATCATATTTGCAACGCCGGCTTTCTATTGGATATAATCGAGCAGCTCGGATGATCGAGCTCATGGAAGAGAAAGGATATGTTGGGCCGCAGCAGGGCTCAAAACCGCGCGAGGTTTATTTATAAACGATATCGCTTGAACACCTCTATTGCTTCGTATTCGGCCATGCCAAGTGAATTGTATAATTCAGCAGTTGCGCGGTTGCGCGCCTCAGCGCGCTGCCAGAATTCCCTGCTATCGGGACCTGGGAAAAGCGGCCTATCTTTTTGCGATTGGTGCTTAAAGATAGCACGTCGCTTTTTCATCAGTTCGGATGGAGAAAGCGGCACTGCCATATCGACATCGGCAATATCCCATTCCTGCCAGGCACCGCGATAAAGCCATACGCGACAGTTCTGCATCCATTGTTCGTTTTGTAGCTGAGCGAGCGCCTGCACGATCGCATCAAGGCATGCGCGATGTGTCCCATGTGGGTCAGAGAGATCGCCTGCCGCATACACCTGATGAGGTTTTATTTTTTGGAGTATTTCGACAATGAGCGCGATATCCTCGGAGCCAATTTTCTTTTTTTTCACAAGACCAGTCTGATAGAATGGCATGTCCAAAAAGTGGATGCGATTGAGTGGGATTCCCATGAATCGGCATGCCGCTTTCGCTTCGCCTCGGCGAATGAGAGATTTTACAAGAAGAATGTCTTTCGTATCGAGTTGTGTAGGATTTTTCTTTTGCAAAAACGAAATCGAGCTTTCGATGTAGCTTTCGAGTTCTTTGTTGAAGAAACCTTTTGCGATTGTTAAATCGCGGACAAAATCGAGAAAGCGCACGGCATCGTCGTCGAATACTGCAATGTTGCCAGAGGTCTGGTACGCCACATGCACTTCATGACCTTGATCGACTAATCGAATGAGAGTTCCTCCCATGCATATAACATCGTCATCGGGATGAGGGCTAAAGACAAGCACGCGCTTGGGGAAAGGCGCCGCGCGTTCAGGGCGAGTTGAATCGTCAGCATTGGGTTTTCCACCTGGCCATCCTGTAATGGTGTGCTGAAGTTCGTTGAACACTCGTATGTTGATTGCATACGCAGGCCCTTTTTCCGATATCAGATCGTGCATGCCATGGTCAGTATAGTCGCGATCCTCGAGTTTTAAAATCGATTTGCCTACTTTTTTGCAAAGCCACACTACCGCACGGCGAACTAAACGGTTTTCATTCCAATCGCATGGACCAACTAACCAGGGCGTTTTAATGCGAGTAAGTTCTGCGCTGGCAGCATCGTCGAGCACAACAATACAGTTCGGATGGCGTTGGAGGTGGGAGGCAGGTACTTGCTCGGTACACGGTCCTTCGACGGCATCGCGGATGATTTTCGCCTTATCTTCGCCCCAAGCCATGAGAATGATTCTCCGCGCATCCATGATGGTGCCAATTCCCATGGTTATTGCGCGAAGAGGAACATTCTCTTCACCGAAAAAGTCGCTGGCTGCATCGGCCCGAGTGATGGAATCGAGATAGATGAGTCGGGTGCGCGAGATGGCTGGTGAACCGGGTTCGTTAAACCCAATGTGGCCTGTTCGCCCAATGCCCAAAATTTGCAGATCGATCCCGCCAGCACGTCGAATTAATTCTTCGTAATCACAGCAGTACCGTTCTATCTCGTTTCGGGGAATAGTGCCATCGGGAATGTGAATATTTCCCTTTGGGATGTCAATCAAATTGAAAAGGTGCTCTTTCATAAAGCGGTGATAACTTTGGAGCGCTTGTGGTTCCATTGGCCAGTATTCGTCTAAATTGAACGCGATGACGTTTCGAAATGTGAGACCTTCTTCGCGATGCAGCCGCACTAACTCTTCGTATACAGTGACAGGAGATGAACCGGTTGCAAGGCCGAGTACGCAACTTCTACCTTCAGATTGTCGTTGTCGGATAAGCGATGCAATTTCCCCTGCGATGTAGCGCGATGCATCGCGCGAAGTTGGAAAGAGTTTCACGGGTATTTTTTCAAATCTGCTTTCATTTATGTGATTTGCGTACATGGAATAATCCTTTTCGTATTGGAATTTAAATTCATTTTTATTATGAATTTAATTTTTTTCATTTTACATTATGCTTTTAACTCAATAATAACAATACAACCTCGTAAGTAAATTTAAAACAAAAACTATTCTTTTTTTTAATCAATTCTATTCTTATCTACTAAAT
>JAOAAF010000118.1:0-4459 GCA_026419015.1 Spirochaetota bacterium | reverse complement strand
GGTTAAGGCTTAAAACCGCCGTTCTGTGAGGAGGTAAATGGCTCAGTTTACGCAGCAATGCGATAGGCAATTTTGTCTTTTGCGCGAGTGTAATTTTCTTCCACTGCCCGCCAGTTTACAATGTTCCAGAATGCAGCAACGTAATCAGCTCTTCTGTTTTGGTAGGTAAGATAGTACGCATGTTCCCATAGGTCTAATCCTAATAGAGGGGTAAAACCTTCAAAAAGCGGGCTATCCTGATTAGCAGTTGAATAAATTCGGAGTTTCCCAAAGGCATCGATTACCAACCATACCCATCCTGATCCAAATCTGGTAAGAGCTTCTTGTTCGAATAGCTTTTTGAATTGTTCGAAAGAACCAAATGTTTTTTCAATTTCAGTGTGCAAATCGCCTTTTGGGATTTGACCATTTTCAGGGGAAAGTATTGTCCAGAAGTGAGAATGATTGTAATGACCTCCCCCGTTGTTGCGCACAGCGGTTCGAATATCTTCCGGGATGCTTGCAAGATTCTCAAGCAATTTTTCCAGTGGAACATCGAAAAGCGCTGGATGCTTTTCAAGCGCTTCGTTGAGCTTAGCGACATAGGTTGCATGATGTTTCCCATGATGAATTTCCATGGTTTTTGCATCAATATATGGTTCAAGAGCATTCACCGGATAGGGAAGCTCTGGGAGTATATGCTTTTTCATTGTTTTCCTCCTTAATAAGTATTTTATTATTTAATAATATACTATATATTAAGTTAAATGTCAATATTTTTTTAGATTACCAATATGAAATGAGCGACGTATGGGGAAAATACGAAAAGATTTAAAAAAATTTAATCCAAAATGTTAAAAAAAAATTGATTTTAAATGCCACAGCGATTTTATTTGTCGCATATTATGTGAAGCATGAATCGATATGCTTTAATAAATTGAATAAGCATGTCGATATAGTATTATACCTCCATCGTTCTTTAATAAGCAAAAATAGTTTTTACACATTTTTATGCGGTACACACGAGCGATGTACCTTAAAATTTTTTTTTGAGGATGAATTCGATGAAAAAAATATGTTTCATTCTGGGGATTGTTCTTCTGTTTGCTGCAGCGTTTGTGGCCTTTGAGCGAGATATTTTTAGTCAGGCAACCAAGGCTGTCGTGAACAAGCAAATCGAAGCGACTCAAGTGAAAGCGTATTCATATCCAGAGTTTTATAGGGGAATTTATTTAAATGTTGCATCGGGCCGTGACATTGTTAAGCTGAAGCAATACATTGAAGCGGCAAAAGCTTCGAAAATAAATACAATTGTCATCGATGTGCAAATCGGCACGAGCTACACATGTCAAATCCCTGCAGAAAACGTGACGTTCTGCCTTGAAAATGGCATGCATCCTGTTGCGCGCGTTGTCGTTTTTGCAGATGGTCTAAGCCACTGGCCCGTTGATCCATCGGTCATTGCCAATCGGCTTTCCGTTGCTGAAGATGCCTGCCGTAAAGGTTTTAAGGAAATTCAATTCGATTATATTCGCTTTACCGATTATACTGTGCGTGGAAAAGTTCCGTTACATGAACGTTATGCGTTCATCGAAGGGTTTTTGGCTCGCGCGAGGGAACATCTCAAACAATATAACGTAAAAATTGCTGCAGACATTTTTGGAAGAGTTCCGCTCAATACGAATGACCATATTGGTCAGCGAATTGAAGGTCTCGATAAAGTTGTCGATATCCTTTGCCCCATGGCGTACCCGTCGCACTATACGTGGAGCAAAAAACTCATGGCTGATCCCTATTATACGGTTTATCTTACCTCAAAACGTGCGCGCGAAAGGGTGAAAAAGGCTGAGATTGTCACATATATTCAGGCGTTCCAAATGAAAATAGGGTTGTCGGGTTTAAGTTTTGACAAGTACGTTGAAGCACAAATAAAAGCAGTCCACGATGCCAATGTGCGCGGCTATATTTTATGGAATGCTCGAAATGACTATCGGGTACCGCTAGCAGCAATTCGGAATTATTATTCCGATACGAGCAGAATTTCCAAGGCAAACAAATCTCAACAAGACGATGAAACGCTTTAGGCATGAGCTTTCTTGCGATAGTGTGAGTCGAAAGTTCGAATCGTGTCCCGGGATGTAAAAAGGAGATAGAATGCAGCCACGTCGATGCACAATAAAACTAATGCGCACGCTAATTGTCTTCGCAATGAATCACGTATGGTTCGCGATAGTTTTCCGATAGCGCTTTTACTATTACATAACATTGCGCATCGAACGTTTCGTATAAAACCTTTTGCGTTCCACCATGGACAATAATATTTCGAAAGATTTGTTTTTTCAAGTTGGCGATCGAAAATGTGATCTTCGCACCGCTTGGGGTGTTTATAACAATTTTTTTGCGCGTTGGCTCAGTATATTCCACGCGATAATAATCCACATCTCTTTTTTTTGAAGTAAAGCCGATTAAGGTATTTCCGTGAATTAATGTTGCCGATGAAAAAGAATCGTTTGGTTCGAGTTCAAATCCTTCTGTGTGAGCACGCGAATTGATGCGTAAAATGTAATGCGGTGTGGAATCTGGAATTGCACCGTGTGGGAAAAGTTCGATGTATGCATCATTTTGGTAAGCGACGTTGGGGAGAACAATCTTTTGGCCTATGGCCATCGATTTTGCTTCAAAAAGGCGATTCATTCTGGAATCGTAAATGGTAAGAGCAAGTTGCATGTGCTGGAGAGGAACAGCTTCAATGTGTGCGATGGAAATGCCATCCCCTTTTTTTATTGCAAACCAGTCGCGATCATCCCGCGAGGTAAATCCTCCAGTTACTTCTTCCTGAATGATCTGGGCAAATTCCCTTGAGTCGTTTGGTTCTATTTCGGTACGAAAGTCAAAAGGGCGAGTTTTCAAGTAAAGCTGGTAGGAAGCAGTGCAATTGTACGCGCCATTTGCCGAGCTGATAACTACGAAATATGAGCCTGATTCGAATAAACCGATTCCTTCTGCTGCTTCTCCTTTTCCAATTCCATGTGCGTTGATTGTTGTAATGACCTTCGTGGTTGATGAAATGAGCGTAATTTCAGAATCGATTTCTTCTACAGGAGAAAGCTTAATGTCTAAAAGCTGTGGTTGATTGTTGGCAATCTCTGTTTCGAATACAAACCAATCCACTTCGGGGAGGATGGTGCCGGTGGACGAACGCGAGAAAGCAGGCGAGAAATATCCAAAAATTTCTTCATTAAGGGAAATTCTTGTGGCACTTTCCGATGAATTGTTTGGTTCGAGTTCTTCATTAGTTTTTATTGCCCGCGTTTCAACTTTCAGGTAGTAAGGATTTTCTAAATTGGCTGCGGGTGAGTCCCTGTCGCCATGTTGGATGGAAATATATAAATATCCGCCATGCCAATGGAGGTTGCACATTCGTTCAGGTGATGATTTCCGAGCATCGTCGACATGTAAAATTTTCGTTTTTCCCGTGTGATCCCAGCAGGTAAAACTGTGATTGATTCCACGCACTTCTGTAAGAGAGATATTGATGATTGAAGGCGATGCGATGAATATTTTATAATAATCCACATCGGTATTGGTTCCCAGATAGCCTTCCATTTGGTTTCCTGCTACAAGAGGATTGGCAGAAGCGATGCTCTCGTTCGGTTCTGTTTCCGATGTGGTGGTTTTTGAACACAATGAGTAGATGAGCACAGGTGAAAGAACAAAAATTACAAAAAATCGCAAGCGAGGTATACTGTTCATAGCAACAGAATGATGGGAGTGATATTTTGGTCAAGAATTCTTAAAGTTTTCTTAAAAAAATTTTAGCATGCATGGCGAATTGTTTTTCATTAAATCGCCAATTGCTAATTGCACATCGCGTATTTGACCGCAATTTTATTATTTTTCTGTTTATGGTGTTTATGACGTTAAAAAATTATTGATGGCTTATCCTGCACGTGCGAGAATGTGAATGTGTTTCAGGAGGTTTGCAATGCTGTATAAAAAAAATCCTTGTCAGACTAAAGCATGGAAAATGCTCCAAAAGCACTATGCTGCGATGAAGAAAGTACACATGCGCGATCTTTTTAAAAAAGATCCAAATCGTTTCGCAAAGTTTTCAATTCGATTTGGCGATATTCTTTTTGACTATTCGAAAAATATTATTACCGAAGAGACTGTCAAGCTCCTGATTAAACTTGCAAAAGAGATGAAGCTTGGTGATGGAATTGAAAAGATGTTTTCAGGAGAGAAGATAAACGAAACAGAAAACAGAGCAGTATTGCATGTGGCGCTTCGCAATCGGTCAAATAAACCGATTCTGGTTGATGGAAAAGACGTAATGCCTGAGGTGAATGCGGTATTGGTACAGATGAAAAAATTCACCGATCGATTGCTTTCAGGAGAATGGAAAGGATATTCGGGAAAACCGATTTCGGATGTTGTCAATATCGGTATTGGCGGTTCAGACCTTGGACCTGTAATGGTT
>JAOAAF010000117.1 GCA_026419015.1 Spirochaetota bacterium | reverse complement strand
AGATGTGTATAAGAGACAGCCTTTTTACCAGCCTTACCACGATGGCGGGCTTTGCCTCGTTTGCTACGAGTTCAATTCGCCCTGTGCGGGTGATGGGAGTGTATACTACTGTAGGAGTGGGCTTGGCGTTTTTGCTTACTATGCTTTTTATTCCTTCAGTGTTAATGTTTATAAGAGATAAAACGAATTTCCACATGCGCAGCGAAAAGGCTACATTATGCGATATTCCGCCATCAGAAGTAGCACATCAAAGCGATGTATTCATGCGCGTGTTGCAAAACATTTGCCATACAGCCGTGTCAAAGCAGGGAATTATCGTTACAATACTTGCGGGATTGATGTGTTTTTCACTATGGGGGATGTTTCAGTTAAAATTTGAAACGAATACGATGAATTATCTTCCCGAAACGAATTCCATTCGTCAGGACATTACGTTCATTGAAAAAAATATGGGCGGGACAATTCCCTTTGTGATGCTTTTTCAAGCTAAAAATCCAGAAAAGGATTTTACCCATCCTGAAAGCATCAAGCTTTTGGATGAAATCCAATCGCATTTGCGTTCTGTTGTTCCGCAATTTTCGCACTCGTTTTCGATTGTCGATTATTTCAAAGAAGTACACAAGGCATTTAATAACGGAGACGATGCATATTGGAAAATCCCTGAATCGCGCCAAGATATTTTGGATTATTACGAAATTGGCGAAGCCGATGTGCTCGACCGCATCGTTTCCCCAGACAGGAAGGAAGCGCGAATCTCGTTTCTTTCGCGATGGGATACCAACGAAACGGCACAGCGAACCCATGCGTATATTGTCCAATACATGCCAAAAAAACTTGGGAATGATTTTACCTACAAAATCACTGGCCTTTCTTCGATGTATCTTAATATGGAATTTAAGCTTAAAGCAAGCCAGCGCAACAGTTTCATCGTTGCGCTTTGCATTATTTTTGTGATGATGTTTTTCGTGTGCCGTAAATTTTGGCTCACGGTGATCGCCATGATTCCCAATATTTTTCCAATCGCCATGACGATGGGGCTTATGGGATGGCTTCGAATTCCTTTGGATGTTTCTACCATTATGATTGCCAGCGTCACGCTCGGCATTGCGGTTGACGATACCATTCACATCATCACCTGGTATACGCGCAACATGGCAATATTGCAAAATAGAAAAGAAGCATTGCTCAAAACCTTTCGCGATGTGGGAAAGCCTGTGGTGATCACCTCGGTGGTGCTTTTTATGGGATTTTTTGTATTGATTCTCGGCACCATCAAACCTACCCAGGCATTTGGCGTGCTCACTGCATTTGCAATGCTTTTTGCGATGATTGGCGATTTGGTATTTCTCCCTGCGCTTTTAGTATTCTTTAAGCCATCAGTTGCCAACGCAGATGTAGATTTTCTTCGTGAATTTACCGTGCCAAATAGCGACGTTGCCCAGAAGTGTGAAAACAAATGATAACGATTTTCATAGATCGAATGGAGATCGAAAGAAATAGGGCAGCAAGGTCAGTGTTCTGCGAATCGGTTATTGAAGGTATGAGAATTTATATTGTTATGGGTCAACAAACCACTCCATCGCGTTTCGCGTGTTTTAAGCCGTTGACATTCCCTCCAGCCGTAAAAAGACTTGATGGGAAGCTCGTTAAATTAATCAGGGCATATTCGAAAACTTCCCTTTTTAATAAACTCGACAATTTTTTTATCCGCACCAACATATTCGAGTGCTTGATGAAGATTTTGTGCATCATCGTCCCGAACAATTTGATACTCAGGCGTATGGTAATCGCCATTCCAGTTGAGGCAATAATGATGGAGGTAGAGTGTGACAAAAAGCTGGCTTTCAAAAAGATAGTTCGGTTCGGGATGTATGAAAAGCTGGAATGCTAAATCGAGAACGCTTCCCATGGGTTCCCAGCCCGCGCTCTTCGCAAATTCGAGGATTGCGATCCATTGGTCTTCAGTGAGAAAATGACGGCTATGATCGTGAAGGTTCAACAGAAACATACGTAATTTTAGATTCGCCGAGATGTTATCACACGCAAAAGGATTTATTTGAAAAAAGTCAATAGATTTTGTTGTATTATGTTTGCGTTAGAATAATCGCCATTCAGCACACCTCATTGCCGATAAACATTGCGCACATATCCCTGCATCTAATGGTCGCTATTGATTAAATGGAAGCGATTTACTTTCATTGTGATGAAAAATAATTGTTGACAGATACGATTAACTTTTGTATTACAATATTACAATCTTGCTTTGATGAACGTCAATTCGAGGAAAAAAAGGGGGAACAATGCCAGCGCGAACAGATAGAATTGCAATCATCGATGGATGTCGAACGCCTTTTTTGCGTTCAGGAACTGATTTTATCGACATGATGGCATGGGAACTTGGTCGCCATGCAGTGAAAGGATTAATTGCGAAGACAGGAATTTCTGGAAAAAACATCGATCATGTCATCATGGGATGTGTAGCCACGGATATTTCGACGACCAACGTTGCTCGCGAAATCATGCTTGCGGCGGGGTTGCCCAATTCTATCCCAGCACATACCTGCACTGTCGCATGCATTTCGGCGAATATGGCGATCACCAACGCTGCCAATCTGATCGCGTGCGGACAGGCAGAAGCAATTATTGCTGGTGGCGTTGAGACGTTTTCTGATCCAGACATTAAGATTTCGAAAAAGTATCGACGCTTCCTTTTAGATCTTACCATGTTTAAGCGCCCGCGCGGTATTATGGGAAAACTTAAACTTTTAAAAGGAATGAAGCTTACAGATTTTATTGTCCCCGAACGGCCTTCCATAAACGAATTTTCGGTGCAACATACCATGGGTGAGAATGCCGAACGATTAGCAAAACGCCTCGGCATTACGCGCGAAGAGCAGGACCAATATGCTGAGATGTCGCACCAGCGCGCGCTTTTTGCCTGGAAGGAAGGCATTTTGAAAAGGGAAGTGATACCGGTAGTTCCTGCAGGGTCTTCCAAGCCCGCTGAGAAAGATAATGGTCCGAGAGAGAATGCAGTGATGGATGTTCTTTCAAAATTGAAGCCCGCTTTCGATAAGCGCTACGGGACCGTTACCGCGGGGAATTCCTCGTTTCTTACCGATGGTGCTGCTGTGGTACTTCTTATGAGCGAACAGAAAGCAAAAAGGCTTGGGCTAAAACCTCTCGCATATATTAAAACCTATGCGTATACCGCACAGATGGTTGAAACGGAGCTTTTGCTTGGACCATCGTTTGCAATTCCAAAAGCGCTTAAAAAAGCTCGTTTGACATTTTCAGATATTGGCGTGTGGGAAATCCACGAAGCATTTGGCGCCCAGATGGTGGCGAACATAAAGTGTTTGGGGTCGGACAAATTCGCACGCGAACGGCTTGGCCTCACAAAAAAAGTGGGCGATTTGGATGTACGGAAGCTCAACGTTTATGGCGGATCCCTCTCGCTCGGCCATCCCTTTGGCGCAACCGGTGCCCGACTGGTTACCACCTGTGCATATCGGTTAAAAGAAAGCGGTGAAAAATGGGGAATCGTAGCGGGATGTGCTGGTGGTGCAATCGGCAATGCAATTATTCTCGAAAGAGCATAGGAGGAAACTATGAGCGCGACCAAATTCATTAAAACTGAAAAAACACGCGATGGTATACTCGTCGTAAGCATAGATTGTCCGGGAAAAGTGAATAAAGTCTCAACAGGTCTTTTAGATGAAATCAGCAATCTCCTTGACCATCTTCACGAAAATAAAGAAGTCCGCGCCCTTGTGGTGGTTAGCAGCAAGGATGATAACTTTGTCGTTGGTGCGGATATCGATGAACTGAAACGCATGAACCATCCTCAACAGATTCAAAAATACATAGCAAAAGCAAATGAAATTTTAAATAGGCTTGCAACGCTTCCAATTCCCTTTGTTGCAGTAATTCACGGCAATTGTTTGGGAGGTGGTTTGGAGCTTGCGTTGGTTGCTGATTGGAGAATTGCAACGGATTCCCCAGAAACTGTGTTGGGATTACCGGAAATAAAGCTTGGCCTTATTCCCGCTGCAGGGGGTGTCCATCGACTTCCACGGCTTATTGGCATTCGAAATGCCTTACCGCTTATTTTACAAGGGAGCAATGTGCGCCCAAAAAGGGCAAAAAGGTTGGGATTGGTTGATGAATTGGTCCCTCCCTATGGCCTCACGGAGATAGGAATTTTAAAAGCACGTGCCCTGATGGGAAAAAAGAAATCGAACATTCGACCGCGTCGAAGGCGCTCGGTTGTTGATTTTTTGTTAGAATCCAATCCCCTTGGGCGCGGTGTTGTATTTTCGCAGGCACGGAAGCTGGTGATGTGGCGTACGCATGGGCTGTATCCCGCACCAATTGCAGCGATTGACTCAATGGCCTATGGATATGGACATGGAATTCAGAAGGGAATCGAAGCGGACATTGCGCGCTTTGTTGAGCTCGTGCAAAGCGAGCAATCCAAATCCCTTGTTAATTTGTTTTTTAGCATGACCGCGTTGAAAAAAAATCCACTCGAAGCGAAATCCCGTAAGGTGGAAAAACTCGGAGTGATTGGCACTGGACTGATGGGCAATGGCATTGCTTCGGTTTCGTTAGGAATTTGCGACACAGTTATTCTTAAGGATGTGAATCTTGACGCAGTTGCACGTGCGGTGAAGGATATTCACAAAAACCTTGAAAAGCGCACGAAAAATGGGGCTTTGACCCCATTTCAGCGCGATACGTTGTATGGGAAAATTGTTCCTTGCGACGATTATACGTATTTTAAAAATGCCGATTTGGTAATCGAAGCTGTTTTCGAAGAACTTGAACTTAAAAAGAAAATACTCAAAGATGTCGAAGAACATTCTTCCCCGCATACGATTTTTGCATCGAATACTTCTGCACTTCCAATCCATAAAATTGCTGAAGGGTGCCGGCGACCATCGAATGTCATTGGAATGCACTATTTTTCTCCAGTTCCTGCGATGCCGCTTCTTGAAATAATAAAAACCGAGAAAACTGCAGATTGGGTTGTGGCAACTGCGCTCTCATTTGGAATAAAACAGGGAAAGACCTGCATTGTAGTAAAGGATGGCCCAGGGTTTTACACAACGCGAATATTAGCACCGCTTTTAAACGAGGCAGTGTTGTTAGTAGAAGAAGGAGCTGATATGCGCGAGGTCGATCGCGCCATGCATCTTTTTGGGTATCCACTGGGGCCAATTGCTCTTATCGATGAAGTGGGTATCGATGTGGGGGCACATGTTGCGCTCGATTTAGGAAAAGAATTTGCCAAAAGGGGTGCAGCACCCTCTGCCGCATTGCCTCTTTTGTTTAGCAAAGGTTTCAAGGGAAAGAAAAACAAGAGAGGATTTTATCGCTACGATAAGCCAAAGAAAAAAGGATATCGGTTCCCAAATCCCGAAGTATATCAATTGCTTGGCAATCTTCCTCGTCGGGAATTTCCATTAGAAGAAATTCAACATCGCGTAAGCCTTATGATGGTCAACGAAGCGGTGCATTGCCTGCAAGAAGGGGTTATCGCAACACCACGCGATGGCGATGTCGGAGCAATTCTGGGACTTGGATTCCCGCCGTTTCGAGGAGGCCCTTTTCGATATATCGATTCTGTCGGTGCAGGGAAGATCGTGGACATCATGAAAAAATTTCGCGACAAAGGCATGCAACGATTTACCCCTGCGCCTATGCTTTTGGATATGGCGAGAAGAGGAAAGAAGTTTTATCGCGAGTAAAAAAAAGTGGAGGTTTGTATGTATGCCGATGGCTTAATGGCAAATTTACTGATGCATATCGAACATCAACCCGAAGCTGTGGCATTTCGCTATAAGACAGAAGGAAAATACCAATCGATGAGCTATGCAGAATTGGGGAGGGTATTAGCAGGACTTGCAGAGTGGCTAGCAATGCAAGGCCTTGGAAAGGGAGATCGCGCAGCAATTCTTTCGGAAAATTCTCTGTATTGGGCATTAGCAGATCTTTCGATTATTTCAGTTGGTGCAATCTCGGTTGCAATCTATCCAACGCTTACCCCGCGCGATGTTCACTACATTCTTGAAAATTCGGAAAGCAAAATCGTTTTTGTGCAAAATCCAGAGCAGTATAAAAAAGTGCAAACGTATCCGAACTTTGAAACTCAAATAAGAGCATGTGTGGTAATGGAAGAATTGGTAATTGAAAAGGACCAGATTGCAGCTTCTGTGTATTGGATGAAGAATATTATACAAAAGGAAGCATCGATTGGTACGTGGAAAGCCCGCATCGAAGCGATTGCAGCAGACGATCCAATTTGCATCATATACACAAGTGGCACAACGGGTCCACCAAAGGGAGCGGTGCTTACGCATGGCAACATAGCATTTGTGAACGGGGCAATCAAACAAATGATCGGCGATTTGAATCCAATTCGCGAAAATTTAAGCTTTCTCCCTCTTTCGCACGCACTTGAGCGCATTGCGGGGCTCTTTTTTTCGTTGAACTTTGGAAAGACCGTTGCATTTGCGGAATCGCTTACCACTATTGTTGATAACATGAAAGAGATACGCCCAACCCATGCGGTGGCTGTTCCGCGGGTTTTTGAAAAAATATACGAGCGGATCACCACGCAGGTGAATAAGCAAGGTGGCATTAAGAAAAAAATTTTTTGGTGGAGTGTGAAAATTGGGAAAAAGATGAGCCGCGTGCTTTCGCAGGGGAAAACCCCAAATGCGCTTGTGCGTCTGCTGTATAAAATGGCATACAGACTTGTTTTTGCGAAGCTCAACGAAGCGGTGGGTGGTAATTTAAAATATTTCATTTCGGGTGGAGCACCTCTTGCTAAGTCGATTGCGGAGTTTTTTCATGCAGCAGGAATTTTGGTTTTAGAAGGATGGGGGGCAACGGAACTTTCCGCTCCTGCCACCTGGAACTGCCCTTCTGCGTATAAATTTGGTTCGGTGGGGAAAGCATTGCCGGGTGTGGAAATTCGCGTGGCAGAGGATGGCGAACTTCTCGTGCGAGGACCAAATGTATTTCGGGAGTACTGGAAACGAGAGGAAGCAACGCGAGAGGCAAAAGACAGCGAAGGGTGGTATCACACGGGCGATATAGGTTTTATTGATGCAGAAGGATGGGTATATATTACCGATCGTAAAAAAGAACTCATGATAAAGGCGACGGGCAAAGACGTTTCACCCGCCAATATAGAAAACATTATGAAGTCATCGCCGTATATTTCAAACATAATGGTATATGGAGATCGGCGAAAATATATTGTCGGGTTGGTAAATCTCGAAAAAGAAAATGTTATTTCATATTTAAAGGACAAAGGGATTGAAGTGCAAAATAAAAATTTACATGAAATTCCTGAGGTGTGGGAACTTGTTGAGAAAGAAATAGAGCGGCTAAATGGTGAACTTGCTCGCTTTGAACAGATAAAAAAGTTTGCAATTGTACCGGAAGATTTTTCAGTAGAAAACGATATGCTGACTCCTACCATGAAGCTTAAGCGGAGAAACATTATCGCGAGATATAAAGACATCATCGATTCCCTCTATGAAGGTGAACTCTATATAGAAGAATAAAACCATGCAGCGTTCAATAGAATTTTCTCTGGAAAATGAAATTTTTCGAGAAAGCGTGCGAAGATTTTTTGAATCGGAAGTTGTACCCCACTACGAAGAGTGGGAAAAGGTAAGGATGGTGAGCCGCGAAATTTGGCGAAAGTGCGGCGATATGGGATTATTGCTTCCATGGCTTGAGGAAAAATATGGCGGACGGGCTTACAACGTTCTTTTTATCGCAGAAAAAATAATATAAAAAATTTTTGTACAATATCACTTTGAGCTTTTATGCACAATTTAGTTTTTCGATGTCGAAAACTTTATGCCGTTTTTCCCACAAATTTTCGCATTGCTATCTTCTCCAATATATTCCATAAAAGTGATGCAATGGGTTCGTATAAACAATTGGATAGTTTGCTCTCATGTTGTTTTAGGTTAAGATAATTAAAGACGTCTCATTTTGAGTGTATTTCGATACCAATTGCCAGTACCAATCGCTTTTCTCTGCTATCGATAAATCCATAAGGATTTCCATACAGCATGCGGGTGAAAAGAGATAGGTTTCGGGTGTGAAAAACATCATGTATAAAAAATCCAATTTTCATGCAAAGGGTAACCGAAGAATTTAGAATTGGGTATTTTTCGAATAACTGGACCACTGTATCGTTTTGGTCATAATAAATCCAATCGCTTCGAGTTTCATTGCTTTTTGCGATATATCGACCAAAGCATGAAATGAAAAACGATGTTGAAACAGTAATTGGGAAAAAAGCATTCAACCCACCTGAAATTCCATGGCCATGCGTTACGCTGGGATCGTGGAGTTCTGGTGTATTTTTTGAAAACAAAAATAAAAGATAATCGAGCCGTATAAGAAAATCGCATCCAAAAGTAAAGCGAACGATTGGCGATATTGTAAGGGCATTTAGATTAATGTTTCGATATAATCCGTCGTATACCATTTCATACGCCTCATCGTTTGCTTCGTATAAACCTCCGCTCGGATGAGCGCTTTCGTGTTCTGCTCCAACAGCAAGATTAGTGTTAATTTGGTTTAACATATCAATGGGAAACGTGTAATTGAAAAATGCATATCCACGCCAGTTATGATTTGGAAGAATGCATTCTGAAAAGCGCTTTTCATTTCTTATTTCTATAAAACCTCCACATGTTAAATTATTCCATTTTAATGAGTCGCCAATTTTTATTGTTGAGGCGTACGCATATTCCATAAGCGTTGAGACAAAATTTGGATCAGCAAAAACGAATTGATTGCCCCAAATTGGAGGCGTGTAATGAATTATTATACATAAAGCGATCACGCATCGATATGGGCTCGTCTTCATATTTACTCTTAAATCTATCGAATATTCGATAAAATCAAGTAAAATACGTCTTGGGTTTGATAATTGAATAATCCTTGACAGGCATTTCTTTTCAGAAAGAATCGCCAATTGTTTGGAGGGTGCCAAGATGAAAGTAAAGCCAAGTTTGGTTACAATTGCAACTCGTTCGCTTGCACAGTCAATGAATGTGCATACGATGGAGC
>JAOAAF010000116.1 GCA_026419015.1 Spirochaetota bacterium | reverse complement strand
TATCAACACCGTTGGCCTTTCGTTGACATTTTTATACTTTGGGATTGGCTTTACTATATTGCTGGTGTTGCTTGCACTTCCGTTTCGAATCCCTGAAGCGGGGTGGAAACCGCAAGGGTGGACACCACCATCAACTGCCGCGTCGGCTGTTGATGTGGAACCAGGTGAGATGGTAAGAAGCTCAAGTTTCTGGGGATTATTTTTATCATTTTTTATCGGTTGTTTGGCAGGGCTCATGGCAATTGGAATTTCGAAACCAGTCGGCAATGAAATAATTAAAATTCCTGCTGAAATGGCAACGATGTTGGTGGGGATATTTGCAATCTTCAATGCAGTTGGGCGACCATTGTTTGGATGGCTCACCGATAAGATAACCCCCAAAGGTGCAGCAATACTTAATCTTTTAATCATTATGACAGTCTCTGTGATTATGCTCCTTGCAAAAGAAGGCGATGTTGCAATGTATGTGGTTGCATTTTGTGGCTTTTGGCTCATCCTTGGGGGATGGCTTGCAATTGCACCTACTACAACTCTTACGTTCTATGGGGTAAAAAATTATGCGCGCAATTATGGAGTGGTATTCTTTGCATACGGGTTGGGCGCAATTGTTGGTGGAATAATCTCGGGGCAGGCAAAGGATGTGTTTGGTTCGTATCAGTTTGCGTTCTGGCCTACGCTCATATTAGGGGCAATCGGACTTGTTCTGGTTCTTGCATTCCTTAAACCAATGAAAAAATAAAATATTGCAGCAAGATTCAATTATGAAAAGCCATCCGTAATGGATGGCTTTTTTAATTTGAAACCAGATGTATACAAATTTGATGGCATTTGAAGTTATTTAATAACATAATATGAATAAGATAATTAATAAAATAATATTCGTACATATTGCCATCATGTGGCGTGACAATTGAATATTTCGGTTATCATGTGGGGAAGTGTTAGTATTTTGGGTAAGTGTGGGAATTTCATTGTTTTTGAGAAGGGCACGAGATGTTGTGTATCATAGTTGAACATGGATTTTAACAAAAAAAATTTTTTTTATTGAAATATAACGCTTAATTACAAGGATTGCATGAGGGAATGTTCGTTAAATTTCTATAAAAGTTCAATTGTCATTGTAATTATAAACGTGAGAATTGAATGAAATCGCGCGAACATTCATTCGCATTTGCGAAAAATTATAATTATTGTAATTCAAAGAGGTCCTATGGGAAGGGAAGATACAATCGTCAAACAAGTCGTGTCAAAGTACAACAACGATAAGACGCGGCTCATGGACATCATTACTGATGTGCAAAATGAGCTTGGGTGCGTCTCGGATGAGACCATACGTCATATCGCTTCCCAGCTTCAAATTTCAAGCGTCGATGTGGAAGGCGTGGTTACGTTCTATCACTTCTTTAGTAAAACACCGCGCGGCAAGTATACTGTCTACTTGAATTCAAGTGCGGTTGCGGTAATGAAGGGGAGAACGGCGGTTGCAAAGGCGTTTGAAGAAGCTGCAGGATGCAAATTCGGAAGCACAACGCCAGATGGGGCAATTGGCCTTTATAACACCTCATGTATTGGGATGAACGATCAAGAACCTGCCGCCATAATTAATGGTGTTGTATTTACTAATCTTACTCCACAAAAAGCGAAAGAACTGGTGGCAGGCATGAAAGCTGGCAAACATGTCCAAGAAATGGTTACGGAATTTGGCGATGGTGCCAATCAATCCGAACTCATTCGATCGATGGTGAAAAATAACATCATGCGAAAAGGTTCTGTGATCTTTGCTCCGTATGAACTCGGATCAGCGCTTGCTGCAGCGTTATCGAGGAAACCTGATGATGTTATTGAAGAGATGAAGATTGCAAATTTGCGCGGAAGGGGCGGGGCAGGTTTCCCAACCGGGATGAAGTGGGATTTTTGCAGAAAATCTGAAGGTACGAAAAAATATGTAATCTGCAATGCAGATGAAGGCGAACCTGGAACTTTTAAAGACAGGGTGATTTTAACTGAGTTGCCAAGCATGCTTTTTGAAGGAATGGCAATTGGTGGATACGCAGTAGGAGCAAACGAGGGAATTATATATCTGCGTGCAGAATATTTATATTTGAAGAAATATCTTGAAAAGGTTTTAAGCGACATGCGCGCGAAGAATCTTCTTGGAAAAAATATTTTGGGCAAGGGATTCGATTTTGATATTCGAATACAAATGGGTGCTGGCGCGTATGTGTGCGGCGAAGAATCGGCTCTTATCGAATCGGCAGAAGGAAAACGCGGTGAGCCAAGGAACAGACCGCCATTCCCGGTCCAAAAGGGGTATCTTGGATATCCTACAACAGTAAACAACGTCGAAACGTTTTGCTGTGCAGTGAGAATCATGCTTGAGGGTGGTGAATGGTTTAAAAAGATGGGAACTGCTCAATCGGCGGGCACAAAACTTTTAAGCGTTTCTGGCGATTGTGAAAAGCCAGGCGTTTACGAAGTAGAATTTGGGATTACTGTACAGACGCTCCTTGAAATGGTTGGTGGAAGAACTGCAAAGGCAGTACAAATTGGGGGGCCTTCAGGGAATTGCATTGGCAAGAAAGATTTTGGACGCCGCATTTGCTACGATGATCTCGCGACGGGGGGCTCTATTATTGTCATTGGGCAACAGAGAGACCTCTTTGAAATTGTCCACAACTTCATGGATTTCTTTGTGGAAGAATCATGTGGATGGTGCGTGCCGTGTAGAGCGGGCAATGTCATTTTAAAAGAGCGACTTGAAAAAATAATGTCTGGGAAAGCATCTTTGAAGGATATTGATGAACTCGAAAGTTGGTGTAAAATTGTAAAAGCAATGAGTCGCTGTGGATTAGGTCAAACATCGCCCAATCCAATTTATACCACCATTCAAAACTTCCGCGATATATACGAAGCAAAAGTCGCCAAAGATGTCGATTATGTTACCTCGTTTGATTTATTGGCAGCTGTTCAGGAATCCTGTAAAATTGCAGGCAGGATACCAAACGTTGAGGAACATTAAAATTTTAGAGGGGAAGATTATGAGCACGATTCAATTTACAATAGATGGCAAACCATGTACTGGAAAAAGTGGTCAAACGATTGTTGAAGCAGCAAAGGATAATGGCATATATATTCCCACCCTTTGTCATTTTGAAGGTTTGAAACCAGCGGGGAGTTGCCGCATATGCACGGTGAAAGTTGGTGGGCGATTTATGGCTGCATGTACTACTCCAGTTACAGAAGGGATGGTAATCGAGAATAAGACCAGCGAACTTGAGGACTATCGGAAAGCGATCATAGAAATGCTTTTCGTCGAGGGAAACCATATGTGCCCAACCTGTGAAAAAAGCGGCAATTGCGAATTGCAAGCGCTTGGGTACCGGTATATGATGTTTGTACCGCGTTTCCCATATCTGTTCCCGAAAAGGGAATTGGATGCATCGCTTCCGAAAATTATTATTGAACGCAACCGATGTGTCCAGTGCTTGCGCTGCGTGCGTTCAATGACCACATCAGATGGCAAGAAAATATTCGGAATGGTCAATCGCGGTGGGCATATCCACATAAACGTAGATAGGGAACTTGCAAAAAACATGAGCGATGAACAAGCACAAAAGGCAATGGATTTATGCCCAGTGGGTTCGATCCTTAAAAAAGAAGTGGGATTTGTGGTACCTATTGGCAAGCGCAAATACGATGCAATGCCAATTGGCAGCGAAATCGAAAAAGCATGATAATGTTGAAAATAATTATAATGGGGGAATACAATGAGCAAACCAGTTGTTGCGACGGCATCGTTGGCAGGGTGCTTTGGATGCCATATGTCACTATTGGATATTGACGAAAGAATTTTAAAGCTTATTGAACTTGTTGAGTTTAATAAATCGCCTATTGATGACATTAAAACGTTTACAAAGCAATGCGATATAGGTCTTATTGAAGGTGGATGTTGTAACAGCGAAAATGTGGAGAACCTCCGCCTTTTTCGAAAACATTGTAAAGTTCTCATCGCAGTGGGCGAATGCGCGATTATGGGCGGTCTTCCGGCGATGCGTAATGGCATACCGGTAAAGGAGTGCCTTGAAGAAGCATATCTTAACTGTCCTACCGTTGATGATAACATTATTCCAAACGATGATGAGCTTCCCATGATTTTAGACAGGGTGTATCCATGTCATGAAATCGTGAAAATCGATTATTTTCTTCCGGGATGCCCTCCGCGGGCTGATCTCATTTGGGAAGCACTTGTGGCCCTGCTTACAGGGAAAGAGCTTAATCTTCCCTATGAAGTAGTGAAGTTTGACTAATGCAATAAGGAGAAGAAACTATGGCACGAAAAATAACAATAGAACCAGTAACTCGGGTTGAGGGTCATGGTAAAGTGACAATTCAGCTCGATCCACACAATAACGTAATCGATTCGCGATTCCACATTGTAGAATTTCGTGGATTTGAGCGTTTTGTGCAAGGGCGACCATACTGGGAAGCGCCGGTGTTGGTGCAGCGCCTTTGTGGAATTTGCCCGGTGAGCCATCATTTAGCTGCTGCAAAAGCAATGGACGTCATTGTTGGCGTTGGTCCTAATGGGTTATCGCCAACAGCGGAAAAAATGCGCCGTCTCATGCACTATGGACAGATGTTTCAATCCCATGCGCTCCATTTTTTTCATCTTGTTTCTCCTGATTTGCTGTTTGGCATAGATGCCGATCCTTCCATTCGGAATGTCATTGGGGTTGCAATCAAACATCCAGATTTAGCTGTTCAAGGCGTGATGATGCGCAAGTTTGGTCAAGAGATCATAAAGGTTACTGCGGGGAAGAAAATTCACGGAACAGGTGCAATCCCCGGTGGCATTAATAAGAATTTAAGCATAGCGGAACGCGATGAATTTTTAAAAGGTGCTGATCCGCTTAATGTCAAAAAAATGATCGAATGGTCGCTTGCGGCTGTGAATTTGTTTAAGGATTATCATAAAAAGAATAAGGATTTCATCGATAACTTCGCGGCATTTCCATCAAATCACCTTAGTTTGGTGCGAAAAGACGGTGCGCTGGATTTATATCATGGTGTGTTGCGCGCGGTGGATGCAGAGGGGAAGAAAATTTTAAATGATGTCGATTATCAAGATTATTTGAAATACATTGGAGAGGAAGTGCGATCGTGGAGCTATATGAAGTTCCCCTATATCAAATCTCTTGGTAAAAAAGATGGGTGGTATCGAGTGGGACCTCTTGCACGGCTCAACACTGTGGACTTTATTCCAACAAAACTCGCGCAAAAAGAATTTGAGGAATTCAAAGCATATACAAAAGGGAAACCCAACAACATGTCAATGCATATGCACTGGGCACGCTTAATTGAGCTTTTGCATTCTGCAGAGGTGATCGAAGAACTCCTCAATGATCCGGATTTGCAAAAGGACGAGTTAGTGAGAAAAGGCAAGAAAGTAAAAGAAGGAGTAGGGCTCATTGAAGCTCCACGGGGTACGCTGTTCCACCACTATCGAATCAACGATAACGATCAAATCGAGATGGCGAATCTCATCGTTTCAACGACGAATAACAATGAGCCGATGAATCGAGCAGTGAATTGGGTTGCTGTGAACCAGTTAAGTGGCAAGAAAGAAATTACGGAGGGAATGTTGAACGCTGTTGAGGTCGCAATTCGCGCATACGATCCATGTTTAAGCTGTGCCACACATGCGCTCGGCAAAATGCCGCTTTCAGTTTCGCTGGTCGATGCGGATGGAAATGTAATCGATAAGAAGGAGAAGTAAGTGAAACACAAGCGATGCATCGTAATTGGATATGGAAATCCCGGTCGTCAGGATGACGCATTGGGAATTGAATTTGCATTACGAGTAGAGAAGGATAAACATCTTTCGATGCTGTGCGATGTTCACTATGACTATCAACTGAATATTGAGGATTCATTGACAATTTCAGAATATGAGATAGTTGTCTTTGTCGATGCATCGCTTGATGGAGAACAACCATTTGCCTTTGAGCGCATTTCACCTTCCTTGAAAATTTCTTTTACTACTCATAGCCTTTCCGCAGAGTCATTATTGGCGCTGTGTGAAGAATTATACAGGAAATCCCCGATTGCATATATGCTTGCGATTCGTGGTTATGAATGGAATCTTGGAAGTGAAATGACATCAGAGGCAGCAGAAAACCTTTTGAAGGCATTTCGATATTTTAACAGATTCGTTTCAAATGGATTTTGCGAAAGTGAAGTAACCTGCTCCCGTGGGGTGTTATTTCACTGAAATAAAAATGTCGTATTGTGTAGTGAAAATTTTCAAGAATGCGATATTAACTTAGAAAAGGAGATAATTATGCCAAAGAAAATTTTAATTATTGATGACGATCCTGATATTTGCGATTCCATAAAGGCCATTTTGAGCGCAAACGGCTTTACCGCCATCACTGCGCTTTCGGGGAAAGAAGGCATTGAAGCAGCAGAAAAGGAAAAACCCGATTTAATTTTGTGCGATATGATGATGGAGAGGATCGACGCTGGAACAAAGGTTGCGCAGGAAATAAAAAAGAACAACCCTTCGCTTCCTATCTATCTTTTAAGCAGCATCGGTCAAGCGACCGCTGTGAATATCGAAGTTGACAAACTTGGCTTCAATGGAGTTTTTCAAAAGCCGGTAAATCCCGACCATTTACTCTCAACAATACGGAAAGCACTTGGGATGTAAGGGTGTAATTAAAGACTGAAAAATGCGCAAAGGCTGTTCATCGCACATGAACGGCCTTTGTTTTTAATTAAAAATTTCGAGCGTCCCGTCTTTTTTAATTCTCATGTAAAGTTTTTTAACGTGAGGGGAAAAATCTTTTATATCTTTTCCAATAATGGTATGATAGATGCGCATTACATCGTTAACATACTGGATGGTCGATTTTATTGGTGGAATGCTCATGTGCGATTTGACTCGTCCTATCCCTGCATGATACGCTGCTAGCGCAAGAGGCGCGTCATTGTTAAGGGAGCGTAAAAGCCAACTGAAGTGTTTGATACCTGCAGTGAGATTTTGTTCGGGATCAAATGGATTTTTCACGTCATATGAGTGAGCGATCATCTCCATAATTTGCATGAGCCCCATCGCACCAGCAGGCGATACTGCGTTTGGATTAAAATTTGATTCGACTTTTATCATACTTTTTACTAGTAAAGGATCCACGCCTTCTTCACCAGCAATTCGAAAAATGAGATGATCGTATTGGGTAGGAAGGAGAATTTTGCGGGGATGCATTATTTTTTTTTCAGCCGTATAATATTCAACAGTGCCATCGGATAGCACACGAGATTTAATTTCTGCATTTGCATTCACTGCGACGATTATTCCCCACATCAGCAATAAATTGTGACATAAGTATTTTTTCATCCTATTTCCTGTTCAAGCTTTTCCACAAGTTTTGCCATGTAACCGTCAATATCTGCGATTTCGTTTGCAGGAAATCGAAATCCAATTGCCCCTTCGTGACCACCTCCGTTAGATATTGAAAAAATTTCGAGAATTTTCCGCAGATCAAATTCTTTAAAGTTATAACTGCGCCGCATCCTGAATTGAATTAATTCAGTATTTTCGTTTTTTTCGGGAAATGCAATGATTCCCACTTTTTGGCTAATTTCTGCTAAATCGTTAACAATCGATTTTGTTGTGTTGATAATTGTTTCGCGATCGTATTCTTTTGTAAGATACTCCATGTCTTCTCTTCGCAAAACAACATAAGAAACTGATGGTGACATTTGTTGTTTTTGAATAATATATCCATAGCATTTTGCTTCTTTTTCTGATAGCTTTTGTAACTCATAGTAAACCTGGTCAATATTAGTAAAGTTTGATTCGCGAACTGTTGTTTTCATTAGGATGTCGTTATAGATGTTCGAAAAAATTGCATAATACTTTTTTTCTCTTTTCGATTTTAAATATTTACCCATGTTTGTATCGCCAATTATTCCCGTGAGAACTGCAAGCACAAAGTTTCTGGAAAGGGGATCTGCAATAATAAATTTGCTTAATATATCTCTTTGTGATTTTAGTTTTAATGCAATTAATCCTACTAATTCGCTCGATGAGGAAGCTTCTGTTACAAGGCAATAACCTTCATCGCCGATATAATTACTATCGGCACCAAGATGATGGTCAATTTCAATGCGAAGGACCATCTTGCTTTTAAGGCGCTTTTGGATAGCAGGAGTAATGTCGAGCATCGGAGGTTTGGGAGTATCGCAAGCGATGATTGAATCGACGCCTGGTGCAAGATGTTGTTTTTTTGAGACAATCCGAATTCCGTTGTACACACAGATATTTGCTAAAAAATCGACGTTTCGAGGAATTTCGCTATTAATATATATTTGTACGCGCTTATCGAATTTTCTGAGTAGTATTGCAAATGCTACCATTGAAGCAATGCAGTCTTCATCGGGATTCTTATGACCTATGAGGAGAAAGCCTTTCCGTTCAACCATCGCAGTGATAATGTTTTTTATAATTGTATTTTTTTCTTTAATAGTTTTAATTGCCCTTTTTGCCATAATAGCAAACCAACTGCATTGTGGTGATTTTTAGGAAAATGTGTGTGACTTAAGTCGAATTTACTATTGTTGCTGTGGATTTTCAATAAAAAAAAGAAGTGGCCGAAAAAAATCTCTACATGTTTTTTTTTGCTTTCATTCTATGCAATAAAAATAGAGTGCAGATGATAAGAATTGCTGCAATACCAATTACTTCTTTGAATTTGTTTAAATGTGGTAAAATGCTTCGATAATTATCTCCAGCTTTCACACCTACATAGAATAACAGGGAAGATGTTATGGAAAGCGGGATGAGATCAATGAAAATAAATTTGAAAATATTCATTTTGCTGAAACCTGCAGTCATGAAAATAATATTCCTCATTCCGAAAGGTATAAATCTTCCAAAAAGAAGTGTTTTTCCTCCATATCGTTGAAAATAATTTTCCATGAATTGTATTTTATCGAGCGAAACGATGTTTTGTAAAAATCGGTGATTGGTCAATCCGCGTATTGCGATTCGGCCTAACGAATAGGCAATTAAATCGCTCGAAAAAGCGCCTGCATAGCAACCAATGTATATATATGGGAGTAAATGCGGTACGTATGTAGCACCCAATGCACCCGAAAGCAATATTACAATGTCTTCTGATATTGGAAGATTAAAACCAGCAATAAACAGAAGCGAAAAGCTAATAAATGGCATATATGCAGCAAGATTTGTCAATAGAGATGATATATAT
>JAOAAF010000010.1:26919-42886 GCA_026419015.1 Spirochaetota bacterium | reverse complement strand
ACGTATGGCCAATGGGCTGCAAAGCTATAATAAATCGCGACGAATGGGCGGTTTTTCGATTTTTCAAGGCGCTGTAAGAAAAAAGTTACCGCATCGATGTCGTTTTTGCCATACGTATCCTTGACAACTCGCGCAGGGATTTCCTTATATCCGTATATTTCTTTAAATCCTGAATTTTTTAAAAATCCCTTTGGGAAAAACCAGTCAAGCGAACCAGGTGTTACGAAAAATGCATCGTAAGATTCCCCAAGATATGTTTTGATTGAAGGGACAACAACATCAGGTTTAGTGCAAAACATTTGCACTCGTGGGGATGGATATAATCCGCTTAAGAGGGAAAAAATCGAACGTGGGCTTGTGTTGCCAGTAGAATAGTGGAAGTCGAAATAAAGACCTTTTTCGGAGAGTTGTTTAAAGAATGGCATTGGAAGCGGATTCCCTTTGCTGGTATCGAATATATATTGTTTCCCGATGCTTTCCATAATAATGATGAGCACATTCCATTGTTCTTTCGACCTTGCCAGAAGGGGAGCCGATGTGGGTTTGATGCGATGATTCACGAATCGTGGATCAATAAGTGCGATGGATTTCATTTGATCAGATGAACTCGTAAGGTTTGAAAACGTTTCTGTTGTATTCCAGTTATCTTTTTCAAAAAAACTGAGAAACGTATATTGTGCTGGAGGTTGGACGATGGAGTTTTCAATCTGATCGCTGTGAATTATCGAAATGATATTGTGTATTGCCATAAAAAAAATGGCAAACGTACATACAATTCTCAGTTGCCACTTTGGAAATTGTTGGCGGAAAATGACAAAGAGGTAGATGACAATTGGAATAATGAAAAAAAGCGCATCGGCAAAAGTTAAAAAATGCACAGCTTCATCCATGCGGGTGGTCGCAAGCGCTTCGAATAAAAGATCGCGCGTAAATCCAGTGTTCATGGATACCCAGAAGTGATAGCTCGTGTTATATAGAAATGCAAAAAGCAGTAAAATTAGGATTCCTTTGGCAAATATTGCTGATTTTATTGTTCGATGTTGAATAAAACTGAGAAATGGAGCAACGAAGAGAAAAACTGCAAGAGCAAAGAGCAATGAGAATAATGATTCGTTGCACATGCCATGAAAAAAAAGAGCCAACGGTCGAGTAGAAATTGTGAATGCGCTATCGGTATATATCATCAGAAGGATGCGAAGCCGATAAACAAGGCCAAGCGCAATGAGCGAAATGAAAAACGCCGTTGAAAAACGAAATGCATACGCCTGGCGTTCAGTCAAAAAATAAGAAATTTTTTCCCCCAGAATGCGGATGTTTTTCATAGTGACATTCGTAAAAAATTTTTTGTGAAAATTTTCGTCCACATATGCACTTATGTGATGCATGTCAATCATTTGTAGAAAATTTTTTATTAAGAAATTTTTATTGCACCGATGTGCGCATTTTGGTAGATGGCAACAACGCGTAAAGGATAATGTCACCGCAATGCTTCGCACGAAAATTAAACGCATCGTCGAAGATTACTGGCCCTCCCTTGGGGGAGTTGCATTAATGGTAGTGTTGTTTTTATATGGAGTGGTTAACAGCCTCTCGATGTCCTATATGGGGAATACGAGCAAGGCAGTGGTCGATTTCATATTTCAACATTTTTTTAGCACCATTGTGATCTTCCTGTTAAAACTGTTTGGGGTGTATTGTCTCATTGGTCTTATTATAGGATTTGCGATATATTGTGCATTACGTTCGCTGTGGCAGGTGTTTCCAAATGGCAGAGCGCCTGTTCGCGATTGTATGTTGGTCTTTTTTGCAAGTTTTTTCGTTTTCATTGTATTTTTTTTAAGGGATATTATCCTTTACCCACAGGTGTATGTGAATAATTTTTATGCAAAAAGTAAAATTATTGCCATAGTCTTTGATTTTCTCACTCATCGCGTACCCCCTTTGTTTTTTACAATTATCCTTGGAATTATTTTTTCCTTTGTTTTACTTATCCCGATTGTGAGCGCATTGCGGAAACGAATGTGGCAACAAATGTTTTTGTTTAGTGCGGTGAGCGTTTTTGCGATAATAATTATCGCATATTGCATTCACAACCCAACGATTGATTCTCGGCAAAAAGATCTTCAATTTCCTGATGTGCTTATTTTAGGCGCTGATGCGCTTCGAGTTGATCATTTCAGCGGCTATGGTTATCATCGCGATACAACGCCTGCGATTGATGAACTCATAAAGGAAGGTGTGTCGTTCACAAGAACCTACATCGAAGTGCCTCGCACATTCCCATCATGGGTTTCTATCCTTACGGGGCAGTTTTCGGCAACGCATGGCATCCGACATATGTTTCCTACTTCGCGCGAGTTGAATCGCGATTTTCACAGCATTGCCAAAACGTTCCGCCAAAAGGGGTATTACACTGCAGTGGTTGGCGATTACGCTGCCGACATTTTTCCGCGCATTGATCTTGGATTCGAACGCGTCAATGCACCGTATTTTAATTTCAATACAATCATCGAACAAGCTATTCTGGAAAACCACACGTTTATTCTTCCTTTTATTACTTCTTCTTTTGGACTTTTGCTTTTCCCATCATTTCGCGATTCGGCATATTTTTGCCCACCATCCTTGGTGTGTCAAAAAGTAATTGATGAAATTAATCGAGCTGGCGACCGCCCGTTTTTCATCACTGCCTTTTTTTCATCTACACATTTCCCTTATGCACCTCCCTATCCTTATTACCTGCGCTATGCTGATCCAAATTACCGCGGTCAGTATAAGTATTTTAAGCAGCGCATCATTTCACTTGAAGGAAAAGAAAAAGAAAGCGTCGATGCCGATGATATAAAGCAAATTAATGCCCTCTACGATGGTGGCTTGCGGGCTTTTGACGATGCAGTGGGAGAGATAATCGCACAGCTGAAAGCTTCCCGACGGCTCGATTCGACAATTGTGATCATCGTTTCAGATCATGGGGAAAATCTTTACGAACGAAATCTCGGTATGGGACATGGCGAGCATTTTCGCGGTCATTACGCTATTCAGATTCCATTCATTGTGCGATATCCGAAGATATTGCCGAAAGGGCGAAAGTATGAGGGAATTGTGCGCGTTGTGGATATCGCTCCCACAATTCTCGAACTTGCAGGAGAAAAACCCACTCCTCACATGGAAGGCATCTCGCTGGTTCGCCCAGTTATTTTGAATCGTACAGAAAAGCTCGTTGCATTCGGCGAAACAGGAATTTGGTTCGATAATACGCTAAGAGAAGATCTCTTTTTTCAAAAATTGCGAATTCTCTATCCCGATATTACTGGAATTTCGCATATCGATTTTCATTTTGGAAATGAAATTATCCTCCGCGATGAATATCGAGATCTTGTAAATCTTGCGAAACATCGCTACGCCTACGATGGAAGGTATAAGCTCATCTATATGCCGTTGGTTAACAGAACAGCGTACGAACTGTACGATTCTCTCTATGATCCGAACGATTTGCACGATATTTCAAAAACGAACATTGTTCAATTGACCAGAATGAAAACGATTTTGTTTAAATGGATTTCGCGGCACAGCGATGTGATCGAAAAGCGCGAGATATTTTTCCCATTGGTAAGGCATTGAGCGCGAGAATGATGATGCAGAGTTTGAAAGGAAGTTTTGGAAAATATAAAAAACTTTATGCGCAGTGCATAGCCGCAGCCATAATAGGCTTCAGCGCTGCAGCGTTTGTCGCTTTTCATCCGAAGTTTACACACATTTATGGGATATTGGTTAAAACCATTTTTGCGAGCACAACAGTTGCAGTAACGCTCATCGCGCTTCGAAGTTTGCCAACATGCGAAAACTTATATCGAGTTGTCCGCAACGCTGTTGTTTTCGTTTTCTCATTTGCGATTTTTTTGGTAATTTTTTTAACTGCATGGTACAGCATTTGTTTTTTCCCCGATGATGGCAAATATTTAGCCCAGATTTCTAAAAGTTTAGTGCGCCAACAAGATGAAATCGAATTAGTAGAAATTGATTTAATTCGCGCGCTTCCTCATGCAAAAATTACAAATCCGCTTACCAATTCCGATGTGCAATATCTGCTAAGCGAAGAGCTCAGAAAAAAAGAATTTTATATCGATCCCAATCCTTATCAAAAAGTTCTTCATCCTGCAAATTTGAAATACGCAACGGGGAGAATTTTTTATTATACGTCACAAAAAAATTGCCTCGTGCTTAAAGCCCGCTCAACAATCGAGTATGTTTTTCAGAAAGCAAATGGGGATATGCGTTACCTTGAGATGGATGTTGTGTATCCATCCTTTGATGGAAGAAGAGAATATGGCGAATTGTCTATTTTTTTTAATAAGAAATTAATTTTCACAAAAAAAATTGAGCGCGAAAGAAAACCCGCAATTGTTCCCTTTCGATACTCAAATGTGTTTACGTCAATTTGGTTTTATTTGCGGCATCCTGGAAGAAGCGTCCTTCCTGAGTATACAGGCTGGGAACGAATAAAAGTAGAGTTGCCCCCTTATAGCGGAGTGCTCAGAATCGTTTTTTCCTCGTTGGATGCCACTTCGTTCGCATTTTTAGGAACACCGCGCGTGTATTATAAACGAAGCAACGTCAATCAGAGACATCTCAACATTGCCTATCTTATTTTTGATTGTTTAGCAAAAAACCATCTCGACATCTATGAATTTTATGATCTTTTTCAAAAATACGGATCCCAAAAAGCAATGGCAATGATTTCACTTCGCGATCGCATTACCCCCGCTGTTGACAGATATTTCGAAAGGGCAATTATTTTTGATAAAATGTATTCTGTTGGTCAGGTCACGCGACCTTCGATAGTATCGCTGTGGACCTCACGACCCTATACTGAATCGCGCCTTCCGATCTTTCGAAATATTGTGACCAAAGAAAACCAAGAAGAATTTCACAAGATGAAGTTTGCAACGCTTGGGGACATTCTTGCTGTGCACGGTTACTTCACAAAACAAATCAGTTGCAATGCACAGGGGCATGGAGTTTCTTCTGTTGGAGTAGATCTGGGATTCGATGAAAATTACGATTATACCATGGAAACATCAGAACATCCAGAAAATATTCGCCGTATTCTTGAGTTTTTACAAGAAAATCAAAATCGAAAATTTTTTCTCTATGCACACATCAATACGCCCCATAGTCCCTCATGGGTTCCGTTGGGTTATTATCTCAAGGCACTATGGGATACAGACTTCATTCATTCATCTGCGGTAGTCCTTGCGAACATACGGTATTTAAATAGCCATTTGGAAAGGATTTTCGAAGCAGCGGAAAAGCTCGGGCTTTTGGAAAATACGATTTTTATTATTTCAGCCGATCATTCGTTCGAACGGAATCACAAATTCAGAAGTTTCACAACAATTGAAGAATATATGTGGGGTAAAAGAGAGCCTGCAGATGTCGCATATTATCATCCGAGAGCAATTTACACGCGGAAAGGAAGGCCAAATTTATATAGCAGCACAATGAATGTACCCTTTGTAATGATCATTCCATCGAAGAGCGGGATGGTACCAGGGAAGGTGGGCGCACTAATGAGCACGCTTGACGTTGCGCCAACGCTTTTAGACGTAACGCTTGGAATTTCTGAAAAAAAATTTATGGGGAAAAGTTTTAAAGAGTTGTTGTTTTCGGTTGATGATCGATCGAAGACTTTTTCTGATTTTATTCCTCTTATTGGGCGTTTCCAAATGGGGTTTATCTATAAAGGAAATTATTTGTATTGGCGCGACTTATTTGGTCTTTACCGTTACCAGCAGAAGGGGGAAAAAAAGTATATCATGCATCCCGAACGATTGTTTGACATCAAAAATGACCCATATGAAGTGGTAAATCTCATCCACGATCTTAAAAATGCGAAGATCGTTCAAAAAATGCGGAAACTGTATCTTGAAAAATTTCGCGATTATCCTGATAAGACCTATGTTCAAATTGTGCCGCCGAAGGATCGTACCTCGCGAAAATATCGCGTCTCAATTGAAAGCGAAGGAAAAATCATCTATCCCCGCATGTATTGCGACGCCGCAGTCTGTAAATACATTGCTCCAAATTCCATTATATTTGAAATAGAAGTAAAAGAAAAATGCGCAATCGTAAGTTTTGAAACAGATCCACCGTTGGCTGCCATTCAATTAACAATTGAACGCGATGGGAGATTAGTGCCCTCGAAGGAAATATTTCTATCTTTAGAAAAGCTTTCGGGATTTGGAAATCCATTACGGCTTGATGGGATTTATGATTTTCACATTGCGCGGACTCCGGGAATGACTGGGCTTGAGTACGTAGCCTTGCCGGAAAATTCTGTGTATATTTATCGAATTCCATTAATTTTTTGGCTTGAAATGAATACCAATGAAAAGGATATCCAACTTAATCCGGGTATCAAAGAGGTGTTGAGAGGATGGGGATATATCCAGTAAGCGAGAACGCTGTTTTTACAAAGGGCAGTAACAAAAATATAATTGAAAAAAATGTGCGTTCTGCAAAATGTGATTTAATTGTATAAAGAATATAATCATATGAGGTACACGATGACTCCAAAAATTGAAAAAACGATGACTTTTGGCGAATTGGTAAAAAAATTTCCTAATGCAGTTCCCATTCTTGCTGAATATGGCATGCATTGCATTGGATGCCACATCGCAATATATGAAACTATTGAGCAAGGAGCACGTGCTCATGGTCTTGATGATGCGGAAATTGAAACGCTCATCAACCGGCTTAATGAAAAAGCTTCATAATCTACGATAGTTTGTTACCAAAATGTGATAATTGTCTCGTCTTTGAGGGAAAGAATTCGTATAAATACCTATTTCGCCATCACATATGCGTTAAGAAGAATGCGAAGAGTGCGAACGACTGAATGCACGATTGTTGACGAGGTCCGTTTTTATCTGTAAATTATTTACATGGGGACGACATGGTTTCGACTGCAATGTTGTTCTCATGGTTGCGTGCCGAGTTTCCGCTGTCTCGTAAAAACAGTGGGTTAAAAGTAAACGCAAACGATAATCTTGCTCTCGCCGCTTAAAAGCCGCGAGCGTCTTAAGAATGCCTTTTCTCCCTGGGTATCTTAAGGCGTCAGAGAAGGGAGATAGCTTTTGCAAGTTCGTTCCTTGCAAAGGTGAAATGAATGAACGATCGGCCGTAAGGACAGTTCCTTTTCCTGGTATTACGGCTTAAATAAAACGAAAAGGATACGCATGTAGACGCCATGGGGGTAAGTTGCAGGACGCGGGTTCGACTCCCGCCGTCTCCAAAATTGTTCTTGAAATTATTCGTTCTTTGTTTTCAAAAAATTAAATTTAAAATCTAAAAAAGTTCATACGAAAGTTTTTGCGAATTTACCTTTTCGCTTCGTGAATCTTTCCGCAATTTTTAAATAATGATTTCTTGTTCTCCTGTGTTGTGTCTCACGGCCTCTATTTTTGCAACATCGGGAAATATCTTAAAGTATGATTTTCAAGTGAGTAAGCACAAGAATAATTGGAATGTTCGCATTATTGGAAAGTTGAGCCATTTTACGAAAAACGCTCTCGAAACATGTTGCCCTTTTTGGCAGCGAGGAAAAAAGGATAAAGAGAATCGTGGATGAAGAGTAAAAAATTGGTGAGGGATGGATTCGAACCATCGAAGGCATCGCCGGCAGATTTACAGTCTGCTCCCTTTGACCGCTCGGGAACCTCACCAATTGCACGAGCTGGCGAGAGGAATTGAACCCCCAACCCGCTGATTACAAATCAGCTGCTCTACCGGTTGAGCTACGCCAGCAATGGATTGACATAAAAAAAGAAACATCAGTTGATGTCAAATATTTTTTATGTATGTTTGCAATTCGCGCGATGAAATGAAGTTAGATGGTTGTTTGAATAATCATTAAACGAGCACTGTGTCATCGACTGATATAAATGGGTATGAAGAAATTTTTTTCATTGACTGGACCGTGTAAATATAAAAAATTGATGTATTATATTTTTATCGAGTTTTCTAAGGCTTTTACTTGGTTTAATTTGAAACCGAGCTAAGCAAGTTTATGCGATGAAATAGATGCCAAATAATATAATGTAACTAATAATCTGATTATTATAATTGCTTTTTATGAGAATTAAAATATTGGTAATAGTGTTATTAGGTAACCAATTTTTTTTTCTGAGCGCATATTCCCGTTCGGTGACGGTGGATGAGTGCGTGCAGATTGCTTATCAGCATCATCCCGAAATAAAAGCTGCCATTGAAAATCAAGATGCCGCTGTTTCAAATTATAAAATTGCCGCAGCAGGATCGAATGTTGTGATCGATGCAAGTGCAAAGACAGTTGAGTACCTGAATCCAGACAGATCTCCTGGCCAAGTAAATATTCCTGGCAAAGATACGACGATTGGCCTTTTTGCTGGGTTAGCAGCTTCGTATAATATTTACGATCCGAGGATTTCCATATCCATCAACATTCACAAAGTGAATGTTGATGTGGCAAAATTGAATACGATGTTAGTAAGAAATCGCGTTGCGCTTGGGGTAAAAAAGGCGTATTATCAATATGCACTGGCGCGGGAGAGCACATTGTACAGAGAAAAGTTGATGAAGAAATTTCATGAAAAGCTTTTAAAGATTGAAGTGTTGCATAAAATGGGTCAAAGTTCTGCTTTGGAAGTGAGCAGGGCGCAACTCGATTATGAAACTGCAAAGCTCGATTACGATCGTTCAAAAAATACTGAAAATGCAATGAAAACAAATTTACTCATTTCGATGGGAATCATCGATGAGGGAATCGATTTTGCACCAGTCGTTGAGCAAAATTATAGAGAATTAAAGTATGCGCTTGATGAGTTATACAATTTTGCCCAACAGAACTCATATGAAATAAAATCAGTTCTTTTGCGCAAGGAAATGGGCAAAATGAACATTGAGCTTCAAAAAGCATCTCGACATCCACGAGTAGATATTCAGGCAGCCTTTGGTATGGAAAACAGGAATTTACAAAATAAAGAGGCGATTAAGGATGGATTAATGGGAAATAATTGGTCACCTACCTTTCATGCAGGCTTTACTGCAAGCATGCCCGTCTATAGTGGAGGAGCAATATCTGCTCGAATCGATAAATCCCTTTCAGAATATAATGCAGTGTTGTACGAGGAAAAAAAATTAAATCTTAACATAAAGAGTCAAATCCGTTCAAATTATTACTTGTTGATTGAACTATCGAAACAACTGCAGAATTCCCAGTTAATGGTTCAGAACGCTGAAAAACATCTAAAGCTTACCCAACATTATTATGAAAGAGGGCAAAGCACGCAGATGGATGTAAGCAATGCAGAACTTTCATTATTGGGAGCTCAACTTGCTGCGGTGAGAACAAAATACGATTATTTGATTACAAAAGCTGAACTGGCTCATCTTGTGGGGTTGAAAGAGGAACAAATATGCAAGTAAAATTATCAAAAAAGAGATTCGCATATATTACAATCATAATAATACTTGTGGGTATACTCTTTTTATGGATTAAAAATTGCTTTAAAACAGTCGATGTCACATATCGCTATGAGGAAGTACAAAAAGGCGATGTTGTCAAGACGATCGCAGTAACGGGGAGGCTTGAAATAGAAGATCCGTATTATGTGATGAGTAAGATTGGCGGTCAGGTGAAATCAGTGTATGTGGATTACAATTCACAGGTGCGAGAAGGACAACTGTTGGCAGAAATCGATTCTACTGATATCGATCTTAAGATTTATCGAGTCGGTTTGCAATACGAGCGCGCGAAGTTAGAATTCGAAGAGATAAAGAGCAATATGGAAAGTAAAAATGAATTATTGAAAGAAAATCTGATATCGAAAAAGGAATATGAAATTGCAGAAATCACTTATAAAAAAGCATTAACGAATTTTAAAAATACAAAGTTGGAATACGACTTAGCGCTAAAAGAGAAATCGTATACACAAATTTATGCACCCATTTCGGGAACAATCATTTCACGAGAAGTTAACCCCCGCGAAATTCATGGACCTGGTAAGGTTTTTTTCGTTATTGCGAAAAATTTGAAAAAAATGCGGCTGTTGATTAATATTGATGAATCGGAAATTGGAAATGTGAAACCAAATCTTCCAGTAACCTTTACAGTTAGCGCATATCCCGATAGAGTGTTTACCGGCATCATAAGCCAGGTGCGTTTTAATCCCATACCACAGGGGGCAGTGATTACTTACCAATCGCTGGTGTATTGTAATAACGAAGAACTTTTGTTAAAACCTGGAATGACGGCAACTGCGATTGTACGGGTGGGTGAAAAGAAAAATGTAATACGGGTGCCTAATCAGGCATTCATCGTATCGCCTGTCAAAACTATCTCGGAAGAGGGTAAAAGAATCGTGTGGAAAAAAAGAAAGGTCGCAATCGGCGATCTGCCCGTCGAAAAGGTTGAGGTGATCACTGGTTTGGTTGGGGATCTTTATACAGAAATTGCGGGAGGAAATATCGCTGTTGGCGATCAAGTACTCGTTAACATTGAAAAAAAATTGGCAAGGAAAGATGATATGACAAGCTATGGGAAATAATATTATTGTCATAGAAAATCTTGTAAAGATTTATCGGTTAAGTGAAGAAGTAAGCATACGAGCGCTTAAGGGAATTTCTCTCAATGTAAAGCGCAGTGAGTTCATCGCAATTATGGGTGCATCGGGTTCGGGGAAATCCACCTTCATGAATATACTCGGTTTTTTGGATACCCCGACTTCTGGTAAATACATCCTCGATGGTATTGATGGTAGTTCGCTTTCGTTAAACGAAAAAGCGGAGGTTCGAAATAAAAAAATTGGTTTTATTTTTCAAGGATTTAATTTACTTGCTCGTACTTCTGCCCTTGAAAACGTTGAATTACCGCTCATGTATAAGGGTGGAGTTTCAGCACAGGAGATGCGGGAGCGAGCCCAAAAACTCCTTGCAATGGTAGGCCTTGCGGGGAGAGAGCATCACCACCCAAACAAGCTCTCGGGTGGGGAGCAGCAGCGCGTCGCAATTGCACGAGCGTTAATAAACGAACCAGCAATTCTTTTAGCCGATGAACCAACGGGGAATTTGGATACAAAGAATTCAACCGAAATTATGGAGATTTTTACCCGCCTTAACCGAGAGTTAGGCATTACCATTATTTTGGTTACTCACGAACCCGATATTGCAGAATATGCAGAACGAAAAGTCGTGTTTCGGGATGGCATGATAGTCGAAGATGCACCAATCAATAAGAGGAAGAGGGTTGTTTTAAAAGGAAAGAGGCGATGAGCATTCGGAATTTGATAATCACCGCAATACGTGCAATAGCAAAGAATAAGATGCGCTCTTCGCTTACGAGTATCGGTATAATCATTGGCGTTTCTTCAGTGATTGTGATGGTGGGAATGGGAAACAGCGCTCGGATCGCTGTTCGCGATAAAGTAACAACATTTGGCACTAATGCAATGTCAGTTTTTCGGCCATCTCGCCCTTTTGATGGAAGGGATGTTGAGAATTTGCGTCGAATTTTTCAGGTAAAATACATTTCACCGCTTGTGTACGAATCGTACATTCCCGTTGTTTTTCAAAACCGCAACATGCTAAGCCGAATTTATGGAGTCAATAAAGATTATTTTCTGATAAAAGAAATGGCACTCCAAAGCGGGAGATATTTTACCGAAGAAGAAATAGCTTCACTTGCGCGCGTTGTCATTATTGGGACTACTGTGTGGAATGAGGTGTTTGGGAATGCAGATCCTATTGGAAAAACTGTGCGTATAAAAAATATACCTTTTCAGGTAATTGGCCTTTTAGCAGAGCAGGGTTCTGCTTTCTCGGGAAGAGATTTTGATAACATCCTCGTGATGCCATATACAACCGCTTCAACGCGAATTAACAATCGAAAGGATTTTGAAGAATTGTATATCGCAGCACATAATGAGAATATGGTCGAAGAGACTGCTGAAGTGGTAAGGCAATATTTTCGAAAGAAGCATAACTTACCGCCTGGAGTGCCAGATAATTTTCGCATCAAAACGAGCAAGGAACAGTTAAAAGTTGCAGAAAATATTTCGAAAACGCTTACAATACTGTTGGCGGGAATAGCTCTCATCTCGCTTTTTGTTGGAGGGGTTGGAATTATGAACATCATGCTTGTGTCGGTGAGCGAACGAACGCGCGAGATTGGAATACGTATGGCGATCGGTGCGAAGCGGAAGGATATTTTACTGCAATTTCTTATCGAATCGGTGACGTTAAGTTCGGTAGGTGGAATTGTCGGAATTATTTTAGGCATTTTAATCTATTACGCGATAATCTATTTTTTAGAATGGCCGTTTATTTTATCGGTGTTTTCAATTTTTATATCTTTTCTCTTTGCATTTGCGGTGGGAATCTTCTTTGGGTATTATCCCGCTAAGAAAGCGGCAGATTTAAAACCAATCGACGCGTTACGATATGAATAATGACTTATGTTTATTCATTATTTTTGATATTTATAAAAAAATCATTATAATATAAATTTGTACTATTTTTTTTGAAAATAAAAAAAGAAAAAATTTTTTATTTTTCCATAAAGACATAATCCACAAATTTCCGATATTAGTAGTAAAATACCATAGAACAATCTTTTATTATTGTACATCAATTCTGGTAATACAAACAAAGGGGAAAATCAGCCCCAAGGCGATATTGTTTTCGATGGGGTGTTTCTTAAGGAGAATAGCAGTGAAGGAAATACAAGCGATCAAACGATTTAAGCGTTTTCTTCAGATTGAAAAAGGGCTTTCCCCTAATTCGGTATATTCGTATACGTACGATTTAAAGAAGTTTAGCGATTTTCTTGCAAAAGAAAATAAGGACATTTTAAGTGCTACACAAGATGATATTGTCCGCTTTTTAAAATTCGAAAAAACTAAAAAACACAATTCGTCGCGCACGCTTGCAAGATCTCTCGCAGCGATTCGCCAGTTTTACAATTTTATCTCCGATACCATGGGCAACATTGAAAACCCGACAATAAAAATCGAAACGCCAGCAATAAAAAAGACTCTTCCTGATTTTCTCACGGTTGAAGAAATAAACGAACTTTTCAAGTCGATTTCTGAAAGCGACGTATTTGAACTTCGCGATAAAACAATTTTTGAACTGCTGTATTCATGTGGCATGCGCATTTCAGAAGCGGTTGAATTGAAACAAGCTGATATTGACTACGAAAATCGATTAATAAAAATAAAAGGAAAAGGTGAAAAGGAAAGAATCGTGCCATTTGGGGATGAAGCGATGAGATTGTTGAAGTTATATAACGCATCATCGCGTCCTTATATTTTAGGGGGAAGAGAAAGCGAATATGTCTTCATCAGCAAAAAAGCATCAAAACTCAATAGAAAGTCGGTATGGCGATTGTTGAAAGGGTATGTTTCTCGCACAAGTATTCAAAAAAACATAACCCCGCATACTTTACGACATTCCTATGCGACGCATTTGATCGAAAACGGTGCCGATCTTCGTTCGGTGCAAGAGTTGTTGGGACATGTTGATATTTCAACTACCCAGGTGTATACTCATTTGGCACAGAAAAAGCTAAAAGAGATTCACAAGAAATTTCATCCCAAAGGGTAATATGGCAAGTTTTAGAAGTTGCATTACACTTTCATTTTTTGCATGTGCGGCATTCGTTGTGAGTATTTTTAATTATTCATGTGCTCCTTCGTCGAACGTGATTCATTCACGAAACAAAAGAAATATCGACGACAATCAAATTGTGCGAATTTGTATTTATAAAACGAAAGAACCAGTCAGCGTTACATCTGCTGATAAAATAAAATTGTACGAACAAAGTGGTTATTTTCGTTTCATTAAGCCAAAAAGGCGAATAATAGTTTCCCCACAGCGCATTGAAAGGCCAATTTATTGCGAATCGTGGAATGAAATTATTACGGTCAATGGAAAGCGTTATAGAGGAATGATCTCATTCCACAATGTTGCTGGTACGCTTTACGTAATAAATACATTAAAGCTCAATGAATATCTCTATGGGGTTGTGCCTGTTGAAATGCCTGCAGAATGGCCCTGCGAAGCATTGAAGGCACAGGCGATCGCTGCGCGAACCTTTGCATTCTATCATATTGCGCAACAGAAAAACATGTTATACGATTTGGATGCCACAACAAGCTTTCAGGTATATATGGGATTCGATGTCGAAAAAGAAACAAGCAACAGAGCAGTAGATGATACGCGCGGGATTGTTCTATCATATGAAGGCAGGCCCATTTTGTCATTTTTTCATTCGACATGTGGTGGGAAAACAGCTGATGATCGCTATGTTTGGATTGGTTCCGATTTGCCATACTTATCTGCGGTACGGTGTGGATATTGTTCTGGATCTCCAAATTATGAATGGGAATATGAGTTGCGTGTATCTGAGATACAACGAGCTTTAAAACAGCGCTTTCCCGAATTACGGGAAATTAATTCTATTCGATTGCGGAAAAACGATGGGCGCGTGAGCACAGTGGCTATTGCGCATGATCGAGGTGTCGCAAATTTGAGTGGGAATGATTTTAGAATTTTAATTTCTGCAGAGAAAATTAAAAGTTTAGCATTTGATGTTAAACAGAATGGCCGAACGCTTAAAATTTATGGTAACGGGTGGGGGCATGGGGTTGGCCTTTGTCAATGGGGTGCAAAGGGGATGGCAGAAAGAGGGATGCACCATGGTGATATTCTTCGACATTATTATAAGGGAGTTTCTTTGAAAAAACTTGACAGCAGATACTATACGATTCCCTCTATAGCTCATCGCGTTTTATAGTAATTCATCGACATTGCATTTGCGTTTCTATGAATAAACGAATTTTTACTCTTTCCGATTTCGATTTCCATCTTCCAGAGGAACTCATTGCCCAATATCCTTCTCCCGAAAGGGATCGATCGCGCCTTTTTGTTATTGATAAAGATGGTGAATTTCATCATAAGCGCTTTTGTGACATCATTGAATTTTTGCGCGAAGGCGATGTAATGGTAATGAACAATGCTCGCGTCATCCCTGCTCGCGTGTTATTGCGGCGGGAAAGCGGGGGAAGAGTTGAGTTTGTATTAACACAGAAACTGAATGAGATTTCTTGGCTGGCGATTACAAACAGAACATCGCGCCTTAAAATAGGGGAAAAACTTATTGCTGAAAGAGATTCGTCAATTTTTTTTGAGATTGAGGGACGTCAAGAGAATTTTTTTCGCATTCGTAGCTCGGTTCCACTGAGCGAGCAAATACTTGAAAAGATTGGTTCCATTCCTTTGCCTCCCTATATTTCCCGCCCAGAAATGGAATTGGATAAAGATCGATATCAAACTGTATACGCAGAGAAATCCTGCGCGGTTGCAGCACCTACCGCAGGATTGCATTTTACAAAAGAGCTACTCGACAAATGTAAACAAAAAGGTGTGATATGCGTAAATATCACACTAGAAGTTTCGTGGGGCACATTTAGTCCAGTGCGCTGTGAAAATCTCTCGCTGCATAGAATGCATGAGGAACGCTTCTCGTTTCCAACTGAAAGCGCATCTCTCATAAACGAGGCACGCGCGAACAATCGAAGAATAATTGCGATTGGGACTACTTCCCTTAGGGTGTTAGAGGCGACCTATCGTAATGGCAAAAATATTGCTCGTGAAGGTACAACGGACATCTTTATTCGACCTCCGTACGACGTGTATTCGGCAGATTGTTTGCTTACAAATTTTCATACCCCACGCTCAACATTGCTTATGTTGGTTTGTGCGTTTGGAGGTTATGAACGCATCATGCGAGCATATGAAATTGCAGTAAACTTAAAGTACCGCTTTTTCTCGTATGGAGACGCAATGTTTATAGAAAAGAAATAACAGAAGGAGCATCGAACAACGCATTTTAACGATTTAAAGAGGTAGTCAAAATCGTAAAACGTTTTAG
>JAOAAF010000010.1:0-26909 GCA_026419015.1 Spirochaetota bacterium | reverse complement strand
TCCATCTGGCTTGTTGCAGGCGGATATATTCCTTTTGCGCGCCGATATATTGCAATTGAAAAGCGAATAATACCACATATTACAACCCATACGGCGATTATTGCACCAATGGCAAATGTTTTGTGGAATAAGTCGTGGTATTCTTTAATCAGATCAGTAATAAACTTATCCATCGTAGCCTCCAACGTAATGAATAGCTTCCATCGAGAATTGGAATAATGGAAGTAATTGGCAAATACAATTTTTATGAGCGCACATAGCCGTGTCAACATGATTTTTAATAATAAAAAATTATCGACGAAATAATTTGAATTATTAAAATCAATTAAAATATTTTTCGAACAAGGAGTGAAAAGATGAATGTCTGGGTTCATGAAACTGCAAAACTTATAGGCCGCGTCAGTATTGGAAATTTTTCTTCGGTGCTCCCCTATGCAGTTTTGCGAGGGGATATTTCGTCTATCAGTGTTGGCAATTATACAAACATTCAGGATCATTGCATTGCTCACAGCGATTTTGGTTACTATGTAAAACTTGGCCATTTTGTCACCGTTGGGCATAGTGCAATCCTTCATGGCTGTACGGTTGAGGATTGCTGTATCGTTGGCATGAAGGCAGTTCTCATGAATGGTTCAAAAATCGGAAGAGGTTCGATCGTTGGGGTAGGGACTGTCGTGAAAGAAGGAGCGATTATCCCACCGGGTTCACTTGTGGTAGGGAATCCTGCAATTATTAAAGAAAATCGATATGAAAGTTTCGCTGGAATGATTGAAAACGCACTCATATATTATTTTCTCACGCGTTTTCATAAAGAAAAAACAATACCCGACGAAAGAACAGTTGAAAAAATTTATTGCATGTCAAAATCGTTTGCCGCGGATTTAGATGAAAAAATAAAAAGAGGTGCCACGGTTGAAACTCTTGCAAATGAAGAATATTTTCTTTCTTAAATAATTGAAAAAATTGCAAATGCGAATTATATTATAAGGAGATGAATTATGCGCGATATTCGAGAAAAGTTTATGTGTTTAGACAGATCTAAATACGATAAGGATCTTTTAGAGCTTTTAGACCAAATAATTTGGCGTTTGGAAGAATTCGATAATCGCCTTCGAAGTGCCGATCGCGCGATCGTTGAAATTTTAACGCGGTGAGGTAGTGTATGTATATCTTTGAAAAAATTGCCGAGCAAAGGATTCTCGAAGCAATGGAACGCGGTGAATTCGATAATCTTCCGCTTAAAGGGAAGCCTCTTCCTCCCGATGATTTGGCAGGAGTGCCCGATGACATGCGCCTTGCTGTAAAGATTATGAAAAATGCGGGAATATTACCCGAAGAAATGCTCCTTCGCAAAGAAATACTTAATCTTCAAAAGCTCATCGAAGCATGCGATGACGATGAGGAAATTTGCAAACTTCGCAAAGAAATGAATGCGAAGCAGTTGCGGTATAACATTTTGATGGAAAGCAGAAAAAGGAGCATTGGGCTTTCTGAATATAGAAGTAAAATTCTTAAAAAGCTTCGGTAAATTTGCGAAAAGGAATCCGTAATTCCTTTGCGAATCGCGGAAGGCTTCCATCGCTTTTTGCATACGCAATAATGTAACATTGTTCCTTTGCTCGTGTAAGCGCGACATACATAAGACGCCTTTCCTCTTCGAGTTCCGATGAGGGATCGGGAATAATTGAATCGGATATCCCAACAATGATAATTGTTTCGAACTCAAGCCCTTTCGATGCATGCATGGTAAGAAATGTGGCATCGTGAACGGAGTAAAGATTCTTTTTCAGTAAAGCACCTTGCCAATTGTTTCTGTATAAGATGGCGACGTTTTTTGGGTGGCGAGTAAGCAATTTTTGGACAAGATCAATCTCTTCATTTTTATTATTTACTAAAAATCCTTTCACGGTACCACCTTTCCCTTTGGCGGAAACTAATTTTTTCTTGGTTTTAAATCGATTCAGCGAAATAAATTGGTTTGAGACTGTGACGATTTCTTTTCTCGATCGATAGTTCACCGTCAGTTTAACGATTTTCGCGGTAGGGAAATACCTTCGCATATGGATCATGTAGTCCACTCGCGCATTGCGAAAACCATAAATCGATTGCCAATCGTCCCCTACAACGAAGAGATTGCGTTTGTTGGGATTGATGAGCAAGTTTAATAGCTCAAAATTATCTTCTGATGTATCTTGGAATTCATCAACAAGAATGTACGAAAAACGGTTGTTAATGAGAGAGCGGAAATGAGAGTCGTTTTGGAGTATTGCGATCGCATGCATCATGAGATCGTGAAAATCGTACATGTGGTGCGCTGACTTATAATCCGCATATTCTTGGAGTATTTGTTCAATTTTATCATACATTCCAACATCTCGAAGGCGATCTTTCGTTAATGTGGGAAGAGACGACCATTTCTCGAGCAAATATACAATTGCATTGATAGGCATTCCTAAAAATCCTTCAATCTTTTCCGAAATGATTGCGTTGAGGAGTTGTAATTTTTGTTCGTCATCGAGTATTTTCGGATCACCATGTGTATCCGATTGTTGGAGAAAATAATATTCCTTTATTAAGGCATAGCAAAACGAGTGAAATGTACCTGCTCGAATAGATGCCGCATCATGTCCAATGCGGTGCGCAATGCGTTCTTTTAATTCTTCAGCTGCTTTTCTGCTAAATGTGAGAAGTAAAATTTCGTCGGGAGAAGCAATATTATGTCGTATTATTCCAGCAGTTTTTTCAACAAGGCAGCGAGTTTTCCCACTCCCGGCACCTGCGATGACGAGCATTATACCTTCTTGAGGTTGAATTGCAATTTTTTGCTCTTTGTTAAATTCCATTGTTGCCTCATTAATTAAAACGAGGGAGATGTGCGATTTAAAAAAATTTTTTTAATTTTTTTATAATAGCGATGCGATACATGTTTGTATATCCACCATAACAAGATCCAGTAAACACTTTCATCGTCAATGCGATTTTAGTAGTGAAAATTTTGGGAATATTCTTAATATTTTCAAAAAAATATCATTGACAAATAAATTTTACGTAGCATTTTTTTTGTTTATTGAATAATTAAAGGAGTGTAAGAATCCAAAGGAGTGGTTTATGAATGGCGATGCGCTACTTCAAAATATCGTAAATATTTTTATAATTTCAATAATTCTCGAAGCGTCCATCATGGCAATTTTTTCTGTTTCGGCGCTCAAAAGTCTTGAATCCAATCGGGCGATCGAGTCGACGAGAGATATTCTCATTATCATCGTTTCCTTTTTCCTCTGCTACAAAGTGGATCAGTTGCGCGTTTTTTTACGCACTGGCCTTGCAGTACCAAAAATCATCGATATCGCCATTAGCACGTTGGTGATGGCACGGATGACTCTTTTCATTCGCGCATTAATGGCACGCCTCAAAAGTGAAGATTAACCGTACCTGGGATTATGTCTTTTTGCATTTCGTTGCCCGCAATGCGGCGATGTATCGCTTGTGTATCGGTAATATTCAATTTCAAATCGATTGACATCGTACAGTGAATGGGGAAATATGTGCATATGCGTTCACTTTATGTATCATGCGCGATGTGCAACGAATGACGGTATCTCCCGCAGACATATTTAAAACAACCACAAGTAGCGCTGAATTTAAAAATCGCTTGATTATGCTCGATGGAAATTTCCCCTTTGAAACGCAGGATATGATAGAACTTGGCAAAGAATACTTTTCTCGCTATCCCGATAGCGCAAGCGATCGCAATTTACGTGAAATTCATGAAGGATATGCGATTGCGCGCAGCTGCATTTTGGAAAAGATGCTTTGTAATGTTGAAACCGCCCATAAACCGAAATTGAGAGTGCTATTCGATGATATTTCAATGATCGAAGTCACAGTAAATGAACTAAAAAAAGAAATTGGCATTGAAAAATTAAAAGACTATATAGCGCTCGTTGACAGAAATCTTGCCAGCATTATGGCAAAGATTGATGAGATACCAAAAGGAATGATTAAAGAACGCTATATTGGCGGAATAACGAAATTTTTCAACGTGATGTACATTCTAAGATCAAAAGTGTGATGGTCAATTTATTCGCATGCGCGAGAGTGAACAACCAAAATGAAATCGTATTTTTCGAACATAAAAAGGCGAATTTTTTGCTATGTGTTTGGAATTACGGCAATTTGCATATTGATTGTCTTTTTATCCTTCCTGTTGTGGATTTACTATAACTTTTTTGGTCTTTCCTATTCTTCTATTTTTGAAATAAATCGTAAGTTTTATGTATTTGTGGGCACAATGGCTATCTCGTATTTTGTTTTATTAGGAGTTTTGTGGTACGTTGCAAAATATATTTCACAGTATTTGGTGACCTACGTTAACGATTACATTAATGTCGCGAATAATATTATTGCGGGAAAAACAGAAAGCCGAATGCAAGTCAAATCGGATGATGAATTTGGAAAATTTGCATGCGCATTTAATTCGATGGCTGAATCAATTATTGCGCAACTTCGTATTGAAAAAATGAGTTCGGATATCATAGAGGTAATCGTATCAACAATCGATGTGCCGGATTTTAGCAGAAAAGTAATAAAGAAATTGATGGAAGTTACAGGTTCAAACATAGCTGCATTTTATGTGCTCTCCGATGATGGCACGGAATATCGCCATCAATACTCGATTGGTCTTGAAGCAAATCAACTTGAAAGCTTTCATGCCGGCAATTTAGAAGGCGAATTTGGAAAAGCGCTCGCAACGAGAGAGATTACGCGAACAAAAATAACTAATGAACAATTACAGCTTTCATTGAAAACGGTTCTCGGAAGGTTTATACCCCGCGAAATCATTACGATTCCGGTAATAGTAAATAACATGTCGATGGCGGTGATTTCGTTGGCTTCGCTTTCAGAATATTCCAGTGAAATAATTACAATTTTGCAACATATTCGTCCAGTGATGAACACAGCGTATTCGAATATTCTTGCAATTGAACAAACCAGAAGGCTTGCTGCAGAGCTTGGTGATAAAAACAAACAATTGGAAATGAAAAAGGAAGCGCTCGAACAGCAGGCGATTGAACTCAAAAAGCATGCAGAGATGGTGCGCCAGCAAAACTTGGAAATGGAATTGCAAAAAGCCAAAGTGGAAGAGGCAAATAAGCTTAAAAGCGAGTTTCTCTCCAACATGAGCCATGAGTTGCGTACTCCATTGAACTCGATTTTGGCGCTTTCACGCGTGTTGCAAATTCAATCCAGCAAAAAGCTGACCGATGAAGAAAACGAATATTTGAAAATTATTAACCGCAATGGTGAAAAGTTACTCATGCTTATTAACGATATTCTCGATTTATCGAAGATTGAAGCGGGCAAAATTGATTTAAAACCGAAAAAAATTCATCTCCGTGCAGTTTTGCGTTCGATTATTGAAAGTTTAGAACCGGTCGCGGAAAGTAAAGGGATCGCTTTGCAGTTTATGTATTCAGAAGGTATTCCCGATCCCGTGAGCGATGAAACGAGGATTTATCAAATATTTCAAAATATCATTGGAAATGCAGTAAAATTCACTGAGCAGGGAAGGGTTATTGTTACCGGTGTGAGCGATGGAAATCTCATCCGCATTGCTGTTGAGGATACAGGTATCGGAATCGACAAGTCGCAGCTTCCACATATTTTCGAAGAATTTCGCCAAATCGATGGATCGCTTTCGCGCAAATACGATGGCACTGGGCTTGGGCTTGCGATTGCGTTAAAATCTGCAGAACTCATTGGCGCGACAATAAGCGTCGAAAGCGAACTCGGCAAAGGTTCTCGCTTTGAGGTAATACTGCCGGTAGAATGGCCTTCTCATTTTCCCGTTGAAGTCGATGCACAACTTTCAAAATCGGAAGATAATAAAAATTATATTCAAATTGAATGGGATGAAAACAATGAAATCGACAATCGCATACAACCTACCATTGTCGTCATTGAAGATGATCCCGATAACATGGTTACCATTCGTGCAGTGTTAAAAAATCAGTTTCGCCTTTTTGAAGCAATGGATGGGAAAACCGGCATTGAGTTGGTCGTGCGGCATAGACCTGATCTTGTTATTTTGGATATCGCACTTCCCGGAATTAGCGGGTTTACAGTGGTGCGCGAATTGAAAAACAATCCGCAAACCAAAGGAATTCCCATCATCGCGCTAACAGCTCTTTCGATGAAGGGCGATCGTGAGCGAATTTTGCGTGCAGGATGCGATGATTATCTCGCAAAACCATATTCAATAGAGGAACTTCTTGCAATCATTTCGAAATGGATTGTGAAAATTCCATGAGCACAGTACTGGTTATAGATGATAAACAAGATAATTTGGTTGCAGTGACGGCGTTGTTGAAGAACTTAAAACCCGATTGCCGAGTCATTACAGCGCTGTCAGGCGAGGAGGGAATAACAAAAGCCGAGCAAGAACTACCAGATGTTATTTTATTAGATGTAAAAATGCCGGGAATGGATGGCTTTGAGGTATGTCAGAAACTTAAAAGTATGGGAAAAACTCGTCATATCCCAGTAATCCTTCTCACCGCAATCAAAACCGATGTGGAGAGCAGAGTTCGCGGATTGGAAATTGGTGCTGATGCATTTCTTACAAAACCCATAGATGAATTGGAATTGGTTGCTCAGATAAATGTGATGCTTCGCATTAAACGCGCGGAGGATTTGCTTCGCAATGAGAAATTGGTGTTAGAAGATTTGGTTTTCGAAAGAACAAAATCGTTAGCAGAATCAGAAGCTCGGTTAAAAAAAGAAAGGGATTTTCTCAAAAACCTTGAAGATGCGTCGCCTGCTTACTTTGTTGCAATTTCTCCTGAAGAAACTATCATTACCATGAATCGATCTTTTTTAGAAGCAATTGGTTATACGTTGGATGAGGTGAAGGGAAAAGATTATTTTAATTTTATTGCAAAAAGCGATGTTTTTCAAACCAGAAACGCATATGAATTAATTGCGAATGGGGGCAATGCGGTAATTGAAAACACTGTTCTGACAAAAAGTGGAAAAGAAATTTCTGTAGAATGGCATTCTCGCGCCTTACGAAAAGAAAATGGCGAACTCGATTTTATATTTTCAGTAGGCATCGATACGACAGAACGCAAAAGGCTTGAACGCGTTATATTTACTCGGATCGAAGAAGAGCGCCATGCTATTAGCCAAAACCTGCATGAGAAAATTGGTACGTATCTTTCTCAGATTGCCTTTAAAAGTGAGATACTAAAATTAAAATTGAAAGGTAGGTCGCCCGAGGAGTCAAAGGAAGTTGAAGATATTGCCCAGATGATCTATACTGCAATCGATCGTACCAGAGAGCTCGCGAAAAGTTTATGTCCAATCGATATGGACTCTGGTGGTCTTCGCGCAGCGCTCGAGGATTTTCGGATTGAAATTGAAGAAAAAAACAACTGCACGTTCATTGTTCAATGGGAAGAGGGCATTGAAATTGAAAACGATCTTGTTGCTTCAAATATCTTTTATATTATTAAAGAAGCGGTGGATAATGCATTGATGCATGGGAAAGCGAATAACATTTTGGTATCGGTTTCAAAAAAAGAAGGAATTCTGTTGCGAATTGATGATGATGGAAAAGGAATGCCGAAACAACAACCGAGTGAAGGCCTTGGCATAAAGATCATGCGCTATCGAGCGTGGCTTGTTGGTGCAGCACTTGAAATAACAACAAACGCTGCTGGTGGAGTTTCGGTGATTTGTCTGCTTTCAGAAGAAGCTGCGCGTGGGCAGCTCCACAAACAGGTTAGTGAGATCGTTGCCACATACAGCAAAGAAACGCAGGTGTTCGTTATCGAACCAATCGCAATTGTGCGTGAAGGGCTAATCTCTATTATCGGCAAGGATTCGCGGTTTTGTGTATGCGGTGAAGCAAAAAACTCCGATGAAGCTGTCAGATGCATTTCAAGAATACCTGTTGATATCGTTATTATTGATATCGCGTTAGAGGAGTTCGGCGGAATCGATCTTATCAAAGCGCTCAAATCGCGCTATCCATCGCTTGAAATCATCGTGGTTACCGATGCGGATGATGTCGCATTTGTAGAACGATCGTTTCGCGCAGGAGCAAGTGGATATATATTGAAAAGCGAAGCTGATACAAAGCTCATTTTCGCAATGCAGGCAGTGCTTTCTGGAAAACAGTTTTTAAGCGAAAGGCTTAAAGAAGAGTTGATTGCAAAGCTATCGAGAGATGAAAATACCTGCAATGATGTTGATAAACTTTCAAATCGCGAATTTGAGATCTTTCAACTCATTGGGAGAGGACTTGGGAATCGCGACATTGCTGAAAAAATGAAAATTAGCGTAAAGACTGTTGAGAATTACCGGGAAAGAATAAAAAATAAACTTGGCCTAGAAAATTCGGCAAAACTTGTGCGCTATGCAGTTCAATGGATGCTCAAACGAGGATAAAAAAATAAAATAAAAAATTTGAAAGTAGAAAATTGCACGTTTTATACTGTGAATTTTATTCCTTTTTTAATGGTGCATGTAATTCGTAAGTTAACTTATCGATAAAATCATATAATAGTTTATTAGAATTGTCTGCTTCTACTTTGATAAAAAAAACCTTTCGGGTTTTGTTGTCTTTTTTTATTCGAACAATTGTTTCAAGCACATTGTTCCCGTGTGTAATTGCAATATCGTCATGTGCGTCAGAAAGGCTGTAAATCTCTTTCCCAGCTGAATACCGAATGATTGAGATTTCAACACAATAGCTGTGGGGATCGTTTTTATCGCGAAGATGTTCTTTTATTGTACTTTGTAGTTTTTCTTCAATTTCGCGATGTGCGGCATGTTCTGAAGTTATCACTCGATAGTAATATGGCCCCTTGATGTTTTGGCATGTTATCGAGAAGCAAAACATAAAACAAAGAAAAAAAAGTTGTAAACAAAATAATTGTTGCATAGTATTGTGCATGTGAAATGGTCAAAATCCGTATTGGATGCATACGGATTTTATGCAAGCAGTTTATTCTTTTAGGCGATTGAAAACTCGTGTCTCTTTGTTTACAATTGATGTTTATGATCAATCGTGAATGTTCCGATATTCAACTATAGGGTTGATGTTTGAAAAAATATGGATAATGCGGTAATTGTAAAATCTCTCTTTTTTTTCATATCGTTGTGGGGATTCACGGTGATGTTTTTGTGGTTTCGCCCACGCCTTGAGCTATTTTGGAAAATTGCAGCAACCGTAATTTTTATTTTTTATGTCTGGTTTTTTTATGATGACCTTTCAAGGGGATATGTTGCATTTCAAGCTGCGTGGTTTGACGCTATTTTCCATTTTCTCAAAGAACTTATATCGCTTGTTTTTGTTAATCTGTTGCTTTTTTGGCCAATTGCACTTGTTGTAATTTTTTACAAAGCTGATGAGGTCGCTGCTGAACGCCTGTTAAAATTTATGTGCATCTTGACTATCGTGTTATGGATAATTTTTATTCTCTATGCATATTTTTCACGAGGAATCGATTCCTTTTTGTTTGAGAAATTAAAAAAAATGGTTCCAGGCGCACAATAATATAATGGATGTACGAAAGCATTATTTTGTATGTGTTGTTTTTCTCGCTGTTTGTACACTTGCTCAACGCTTGTCCTCTGCTGGCATTGGGAATTCCACGCAATTGTATCGGGAAGGAGCAAAATTAGCGCGTTCTGGTAAACTTGATAGTGCAATAGCGAAATTTAAAGAGGCCATTGCAAGAAATCCGTATTACTCATTAGCCCATTATGGATTGGGGAAGGCATATTTATATAAAGAGGGAAAAACAAAAGATGCAATTTTTCATTTAGAACGCGCTGTGCAACTTGATACCAAACATGCAAAAGCATTTTTTTATCTTGGCATTGCATATATGTTGCACAAAAAAATGATAAAAGCAATTCATGCATTTGGCAATGCCTTGCGTTGCGATGCAACATACATTGAAGCGATTTACAATATTGCTTCTGCGTATGAGATGATGGGATATGAAAGCAAAGCATATCTTTATTTTGAAATGTACCTTGCGAAAAAGGAGCGCACGGAAAGGGACATATTGTTTTAGACTATTTCGTTTTCAGTAGCGAATACAATCCAGCAGGTGAAATGCGCGCAATGAGTCGAGTAAAACTTTTCGATGGTTTATCGAATTGATCGTTCTTAATCATTGCAATGGCATTGGCAGTGCAGGCAATCACACATAACCCACATCCAATGCATTTCCCAGAATTAAAAGAATGTTTTTTTTCAACAAGAGCATGCGCGTGGGTGTTGCACGCTTTTACGCATCTACCGCAATGAGTGCATAGTTCTTCGTTGACCGATGCGATGAACGGTGGGCGCGAAAGCGTTTTGTTTGCATTAAAGCGATTTACCGCTTCTAAGTAATGACAGCAACATTCACAGCAGGTACAGATAACATTGGGGCTGTCTGAACGCACATTTGCAGTCATAAATACTAAATTTTTTTTCCATCGTTCTTCTATCACATTTCTCATTTCTTCTCTGCTAATTTCTCTCCCATTACCTCTTTTTGCAATGCCCTTTGCCCAATTGCCAAATACAAGGCAGCCATCTTGTGGCAATGCCCGTTTGCACTTTTTTCCGCTAAAGTGGAGCGATTGCCTGCATTGGCATACATTAATGATTCCGAAATGCGTATGCGATTCTAACATCTCTAATATAAATGACGCATCGCTTACAATTGTCTTCGATTCGATTGCTTTTTGCACCGGAACAGTGCGAATGGCAGGGAGTGAACGATGAATGTACTTTGCGACGTACCCTGTCGCAAAAAGTTCAGTAATCAGCCGTCCATATTCTTGGTGCCACAAAGTATTTTCTCCGCCCATGAGGATATACTCGAACATACCTGGGATAAGGGGAGCAAGGAAATAACCTTTCTTCGATTTAAAAATTATTCGCTTTTGGTGCATAGAATTGAGGAGCAATTGCGTTTCCGAAAGCGTCTTATTGCTTTTCTTTGCTAATTTTTTTGCACTTCGTGGCCAGAAAAGGACTAAATTGATTGCTACTTCTGCTTCTTTTTCCGTAAAGAGATGTTTTATAAGCGAAATGAGGCGCTCGTCAAATGGCGGGCCAAGATACAATGGACTACTAAACTTTTTTGCCAGCGCGATGTGCGCGGGATGAATGCGTATTTGGTTATCCATAGAATCCCAAATTATTCTATCTTAGTAAAATTTTGGTTATTTTTTGTGTATTGCGCCAACTTAACAATTCGCATTGTACAGAGCACTTCATCGGTAGTTTTGCCTAAGATTGAAGCAAGAAAGGTGTCAATCCGTATTGAATTTTTAGTTCCGATAGCAAGCATAATATTGATTTCATTTTCATGTGCTTCCCATCGATGAACAATTTCATCGAGCGAGATTTGAATTGCATCCGTTTTTTCTTTTTTTCGTTGAATATATTCTTGCAATTTTGTCGATATTGTGTCAATTACATTTCCATTGCCGCGAACGCAATATTCGATCGAAGTGGTAAGTGTCATCAGAGATGTTTTTTCTTCAGGAAAGAGCAAGCGCATTCGAGTGGCCCTAATTCCAACCGGAAGGTGTTGGTTAAAGGCGTCAACTGCGGATTTTGGTTCTATCATGTGCCATAAGTCGAAGTCGATCAATTCTGCGATGCTTTCGACCCCTATTGGGAGAGGAAAACCTGTTGAGAGGCGTTCCCGTTTGTTAAAACCTTGGGTAAAACTTACTGGAATTCCGGCCATGCGCAGTGCACGTTTGATGATTTCAATAAAATCGATGTGCGGGATAAACCGCGCGTCGTGCAATTTTTCGAATTGAACCCGTGCGCGGGAAATTACGTTGAATTTGCGCGCGAATTCCTGCATTGCGCGATTTAGTTCATCTTCGTGTATCGATCCTTTTATTTTTGTTTTGATTTTGGGAAGCGACGTGTGCTTTTTGCTTCTTACAGAAATTAATTTTTCGAAACCGGTTACAATTTTTTGCCATGGCAATTTTTCTTCTGATTCGCGTTTTCGTAAATAGCTTTCCCAGTTCGGGATCATTTCATTGAGCAATTTATGCCATGTATCGAAGCGAAAGTGTTCGCTCCACGAATCGAATCGACATCCTTCAATGTATGCGCGATGAATTACTTCTGAAAGCTTTTCATCGCCGCGAGCTATAACGCCTTCAAGAATTGAGGCATTGACATCGTGCGATTTGATTGTGATACCGCGAGGAATGTTCGCACAAATTGTGCGGATGGCTTTTTCAAAATATTCTTTCGTTTGCATTGGTTCTCGTTCAAATGGAGTATGCGGTTTAGGGACAAACGGTGAGAGGGTAACGTTCATCTCCAACTTTTTTCTCCCAGTTTGATAAAATTCCGTAAGAAGCTGTGCAATTTCGCCTGGCTCGTTTACTGTTTCACATCCGGGTAAACCTAACATAAAATATAATTTCACATGTCTCCATCCCAATTCTCGTATGCGATGAACAATTGCCTTCATGTCGTGGATGGATAAACGCTTGTTTGCGCGTTGGCGGAGAAAATCCGAAGCCGATTCGATTGCAAACGTTAACGAACTTTTTCTAATAATTGATAGCTTTTCCAAGAGTGGGAGCGCTTCCGCATCAACTCGAAGAGAGGGGAGTGATATCGATACCCCTTTTTTTGTAAGCCATGGAAGAATTTCATTTAAAAGTTCGAGTAAATGCGGATAATCGCTTATCGAAAGCGATGCGAGAGTGAGTTCATCGTATCCGGTATTGTTAATTATATCGAACACAGCATCTCGGATTACAGAAACTTTGAAAACGCGATACGGGAGATCGAAAAATCCTGCATGGCAAAATGAACACAAGTTTGGACACCCGCGCGACACTTCAATTACTGCTTTCGCTTGTGCAATTCGAATGTTTGGAACGATTGGCCGCGTGGGCCACGAAGGATTTTTGGCGCGGTATATGCGCTTTGCCACAAAATGTTCTCTATTCCTGCCGGGTAAATATATCCCAGAAATTTTTGCGAGATTCTGTAAAATGAATTCCTTCCCACCGTGTAATGTTTTGGATTGAAGCAACACGTGAGCGATTTCGGTAATGAGTTCTTCGCCATCGCCAACGCATACGGCATCGACAAAATCTTCATACGGTGCGGGATTCGATGCGCATTCACCCCCAGCGATTATGAGCGGGTGATTATCATTGCGTTCTGTTCGTTTTAGTGGGATCCATCCCAAATCAAGCACCTGCAACATTCCTGTTAACAAGAGTTCATGAGCAAGGTTAAAACCGATTGCATCCAATGCCCAAAGAGGAGTACGCGTTTCAATGGTGAATAATGGAATTGCAACATCGCGCAATCGCTTCTCTAAATCCAACGCTGGGGCGAAAACCCGCTCGCATGCAATTCCTTCGATTGCGTTGACTCGGGTATAGAGAATTTGGATTCCTGAATTTGACATGCCTACTTCATATAAATCAGGGAAGCATATTGCCATTCTTACATTGGCGCGATTCTTTACGATGGAATTTAATTCGCCACCGGTGTATCGTGCAGGTTTTTCAATACCTACAAGGAGATTCCCAATGTCGATTGTGCGGCTTATCATGGAATTATCCTTTTAAAGGCAGATGCCAGCTTTAGAAAAGATTCCATATCGAGTTCTTCGGCTCTTGTCCATGGGTTTATATGTGCCGATTCACAGATTGCGTGCGCTTGTTCTTTTTTTAAAAACAAATATGGCGAGCGGGAAAGAGAATTGACCAGTGGTTTTCTGCGTCCCCAAAATGCAGCTTTTACGATTTTGTGAAATGCCTGAATGATATCGCAGTTGGGCAAGCAATCTTTTCTTTCAAATCGCAGAAGCGATGAGACCACATCTGGTTTTGGATAAAAGGCAGAAGGATTGACATCAAAAAGGTGCTGGGTGTGAAAATACAGCGAGAGCGAAACGGTCATGGCGCCGTATTGTTTTGTACCACAGGGAGCTTGCAGGCGTTGTGCCATTTCTTTTTGCACAAGTGCATAGACGACAGGCATCGAATACTGTTCGGCAAGCTTAAATATAATTTCCGAAGCACAATAGTAAGGAAGATTTGATACGCATAGCGAAAAATGGTCGGGGAGCATTATTTTTAAAAAATCGGCATGGTAAAGTTCTACGTTTCCATTAAAACATTTGTCGAGATAGCGACATAACCCCGCATCGATTTCCACAACGGTGACGACCGCCCCTTTCGCAACAAGATGGGTTGTGAGTGCCCCTAATCCCGCACCGATTTCTAAAATTCTTTTGCCCATCTCGATACCGTTTTGTGAAGAAATTTTTTCGGCAATCTTTTCGTTTATGAGAAAATGTTGTCCAAGGCGTTTGTTCGGATGAATTTTTTCACGAGTGAGTATTTCTTGTATTTTATTTTTGTTCACGATGCGCTTTATTGCTTGATTTTCTACGCGAGTATTTCATATTTTTTTTTGATACTATTCTGTCAAATGGATTTTATGCAACAAAAAAGCGGTACGCTCTATATTATTGCGACTCCAATTGGAAATTTAGAGGATATTACTCTTCGAGCGATTCGAATCCTTAGGGAAAAGGTAAATGCCATATTTTGCGAAGACACGCGCCAGACAAGAAAGCTTTTAGCACATCTGGGGATTTCACTCCCAGTTTATTCGCTTCATTCAAATTCAACTCATGCAAAATACGAATGGGCTATTGCGTATTTGAAAGAAGGAAATTCTGCCGCATATCTTACAGATTCTGGAACGCCGGGGATTTCGGATCCAGGAGGAAAACTTGTACGAGAATGTCACCGGAACGATATTTCAGTGGTTCCTATCCCAGGTGCATCGGCGCTCACGGCGCTTCTGTCTGTTTCGGGTTTCCCAGGGAAAAATATACTTTTTTTGGGATTTTTAAGCAAAAAGCCGGGGAAACGGCGAAAGGAAATTCAATTTGCTGCCGAAAATAATATCGTCGCAGTAATTTATGAATCGCCAAAGAGAATTCGCACACTTCTGTCTGAAATTGCTGAAATAATTCCGATGTCTCAGGTTGTAATAGGCCGTGAGCTTACGAAATTTCATGAAGAAATTATTGCAGGACCGATTGCAGAAATTATAAAAAAAATTGAATGGATAAAGGAAAAAGGAGAATATACTGTTGCAATATACCAACCGGAGAAAATTGATACAAATGGGTTGAAATAGGGTCAAAATTTATATATTTTTAACATTGTGAACTGATTTTTCATTAAAGAATTGACAAATTTCACCGATATTATAAATAGATTGAAAAAAGGATAATGGCCATGGTGATCGATAAGATTGGGAATATTAATAACATCCAGGAACCGAGTCGCACTAAACCCACATCGCGCACGAAGGAGTCGGGAAGAAACGATCGAGTTGAGATTTCGGCGGAAGCGAAGCGAGCAGCAGAGAACGAACACTATATCCGTTTAGCGCAGGAGGCAACAGATGTCGATCGTGCCGCGCGAGTGCGGGAAATTAAGAATCAAATTGCAAATGGAACCTACAATTTTGACGATTCCCGCATTGTGGAGATGGTTGCCGACAAAATTGCGAGTTATTTGTTGAGAAGATAATAAAATTACCATATAACATGCGAGAGTGAAGGGGATAAAAAAAGCGGAGATAAATTTCCGCTTTTTTTATTCTCTTCAATTGCCATACGAACTAAATGCTGAAAAATGATCATTGAAACGGCGATGTGTATATTAGCAAAATAGCGATTCCACAAAGTGATGGGAAAGCTCATGGAGATTCTTCCAGAATTTCATATACCGACACAAATTTTTATCCGAGAAGAAGTGCTGCAAGAAAGCGGTCTCATTGTGAATCGATTTGGTTCACGCGCTATAATTGTAACTACTTCGAGTGAGATAGAAACTTTTGAACATATTGTAAAATCGATTGCCTCACAATGCGAAAAAGCGGGGGTGAAAGTTATTGTCTATGATGAAATCGGCGATGTAGTTAATACTGAAAAGATAGACTCAGCAGTTCACTTTATTAAAAAGACAAAATGCGATACGATCATTGGATTTGGGGGGATTAACTCAATTAATGCAGCAAAGGCAATTGCACTTCTGGTGAATAATTTTCTTTTCTGCGAGGAGCTTTTTGATTATCCGAATGTAAATAACCCAATTAATTTTATTACCATCCCATCGTGTCCGCTATTTGGTTTTGAAATCATCCCGATGTTTTTCATTAATGATATACGAGAAAATGTGAAAAAATGTTATGAGAATAGATTTCTTTTCCCTATGGCAACGATCATTGATCCAAAAATAGCAATGGAAGTAACGGAGGAAACCATTATTGGTGGTTCAATTAGTTCGCTGGCGATTGCAACGGAGTCCGTGATATCGAAAAAAAACAATGGACTGATTAATACCCTTGCATTGCGAGCGATTGATCTTATATTTAAAAATTTACCTGCAATCTATCGCGATCCAAATAACATCATCCCGCGTTCGCAGCTTTCCCTTGCATCGATGATGTCAGGCATTGCATTTTCGATTGCCAATTTATCTGTTACCCTTGCGATTTCCCTTGCAATTAATTCTGTAACGACCATTTCGCTTGAAGATGCAATGGGGCTAATACTGCCACATATTATGGAATACAATCTTACATCGTCGCCCGGGAAGTATGTTCAAATGTCGAAGGTAATGGAGGAAGATGTACGCGATATTACCGTCATTGAGGCAGCAATTAAAGCTGTAGAGGGTGTTCGTAAGCTCGAAATGGAAATGGACGTTCCACAACGGCTTTCTCAGTTTGAGATCCCCAAAACGGAACTTTCAAAAATTGCGGATATTGCAATCACATACCCATTTCTTGATAATGCACCGCGGCCGATTTCAAAGAATGAAATTGAAACAATCCTCATTGCGGCGTACTAACATGGAAAAAGAGCAGCTTTTATTGTTGATAAAAAAAATTAAAGAGGGGAAAGTAACCGACGAAGAAGCTTGTGCAAAACTTGCTACCCTTCCTTTTGAAAAAATTGAATGTGCGACAATTGACCACCATCGAACATTGCGGTGGGGGTTTCCAGAAATAATTTTTTGTGAAGGCAAAACGCCAAAACAGGTTTGCGAAATTGCGCAAAAGATCATCGATCGCGGTTCGGATTTGCTCGCCACAAGGGCAGATGAAAAAGTCTGGGAGGCAGTGTGTTCAATCTATCCCCATGCTCACTATAATCAGCTTGGAAGGACAATTTCGCTTTTGCAAACAAAAAAGCCACCTTTGCCAGGAAAAGTGCTAATTGTTACTGCTGGAACAGCTGATCTTCCCGTTGCCGAAGAAGCGCGGGAATCTGCTCTGACGTTACGCCTTAATGTCGATTTGCTTTGCGATGTTGGTGTAGCGGGAATACACAGAATACTTGCCCATCGAACCGAATTGGAGAGTGCATCGATTTTAATTGTTGTCGCGGGGATGGAAGGAGCGCTTCCCTCCGTGATTGGCGGACTTGTGCCTATTCCTGTAATTGCTGTCCCAACTTCAGTTGGATATGGAACATCATTTTCAGGGACTGCTGCGCTTTTTGCAATGCTCAATTCATGCGTACCGGGAATTGCAGTTATGAATATCGATAATGGGCTTGGCGCGGCGTTTTTAGCCTTTCGAATCCTAACAACAATGATGAAGGGACTAAATGGGGATAAGTAAACGAATTTTTTTTGATATTAGCTTTGGTGCATCGGGCGATATGCTGTTGGCTTCACTCATCGATGCAGGCCTTTCAATCGAAGCGCTAAAAAATTCGTTATCTACGCTTCCCATCCACGGGTGGGATATTGATGCCAAAAAGATTGTAAAATATAATTTTTCGGGTACGGCGTTAACCGTTTCGCACAATGATAAAAGTGCCTCGCGGAATCTTGCCGAAATCCTCTCGATAATCGATAATAGCGCTCTTTCTGCAAATGCGAAAGCGATGTCAAAAAATGCCTTTACGATTCTTGCACAAGCAGAGGCCGCAGTTCATGGGACTTCCATTGAAAATGTCCACTTTCATGAGGTAGGGGCAATTGATAGCATTATTGATATTATCGGTTTTAGCGTAGCGATGGACATTCTTGGGATTGATGAGATAATGTTCGGCGATGTACCGTTTACTCAGGGAAGTATTCATTCATCCCATGGAATGCTTCCAGTACCTGCCCCTGCTGTCATTGAATTGGCAAAAGGATTGCGCGTTATCTTTGCGCCACATCGCGGCGAAATTGTTACCCCAACTGCAATGGCGGTATTGCGCGCTGTAGGATCGCAAATCACCAATAATATGACATCGTTGGCACTTATTGCGCATGGGATTGGGTTTGGAACTCGCGAATACGATTGTCCGTCTTTTACAAGAGCTTTTATTTTACAAGATTCAAATGAAGAAGGGGATTTTCTCGAGGAACTTATCTGTGTTCTTGACGATCTTAATCCGCAATGCATTCCGTATGTTTCTGAGAAGCTTTTTGCAGCTGGCGCGCGCGATGTCTATTTCAGCCAGATTATAATGAAAAAAGGACGTCCTGGTGTTCTCCTCACAGTGTTGTGCGATCACCATAAGCGTGAAGAAATTAAAAATATCATATTTCTCGAAACGACTACGATTGGGATACGGCAGCATACAATATGGAGAGAAAAACTTACCACTTCGTTTAAGGAAATTCTTCTTGAGGGACATCGGGTTCGCATGAAGATTTCGCACGATAAAAATGCGATTACTAACATCATGCCAGAATATGAAGATGTTAAAAAAGTTGCCGAAATAACAGGCATTCCGTTGCGGGAATTATTGCGAAAAGCAATTGATATTTTTAATCGAACTGCAAATAAACAATAAATTGCAGGACATCTATTTAGGTAACTGTACGGAAACAAAAATGAAGGAAATATTTTGTTATTAATTTTTTGAAAAATCAACGATGATTATGAAATCTGCATAAGATTAAAACGCACAATTGCTTTTCGGTTTTATCGCATTGGGTATGAAAAAACTTTTCAGGAGAAAAAAGAAGATTCGATGTGCAATTGTGGGACTGGGAAGAATTGGTTCTACTCTTGAATTCGATCGCTTGCGCGAAAAGCCTGCATCCCATGCGGGTGCAATCGCTCGTCATCCTGAATGCGAACTCGTCGGGGGGTGCGATATAAATCCTGCGAAGAGAGAGGCATTCCGCACGGCATGGGGGTGTTCGAAATTGTATAGCGATTATGGGCAAATGCTTAAGGAGTGCGAAATCGATATATTGCATATTGCAACTCCACCAGAAACGCACTTTGATATCCTTAAGGCAGCATTGAAACATAATGTTCCTGTTATCGTGTGCGAAAAACCGCTTGCCGCTGATTTGTCCGATGCTCAAAAAATGGCGAAGATGGCAAAACTGTCGAATTCAAAAATACTCGTCAATCATGAAAGAAGGTATGCCCTCAACTATGCACATGTAAAAAGGATAATTCAAAGCCAACGCTATGGGAGAGTTGTTTCGCTGTGGGCAAAGGTGTTTATGGGCTATCGTGCCAAGGCAAAAGATGTATTGTTGCACGATGGTACGCATATGATCGATCTTTTGCATTATTTGATGGAAAGAGACCTCGCAGTAAAGTTCGCGATGGGCGATCCGCTTTCGAATTCATATCCATTATGTGCGCTGTTGAAAGCAGGTGAAGTGCCAGTTTTTTTGGAAGTAGGACCGGGCCGGGATCATATTGTGTTTGAAATCGATGTGAGTTTTGAATTTGGGAGAATAGTGGTAGGAAATGGAATATACGAAGAATTCGAGAGCGATGTGAGCCCTTTTTATGAAAATATGCGATCGCTTAAGCGAAAAAAAGTAATCTTCAAGAAAACAGAATATTTCAGCCGAATGTTCGATGATGCAGTTGCGATCTTCAAGGGAGAGAAAAGAATTCCTACCTCATCAATTGATGATGGGTATAGGGCCATGAAAGTGATTGATGAAATTGTGCGCAGGGCAACGCGATGATGCAATGTTTAATCGAAAATTGTTTTTAAAGATTCCCCGATTGCCTGTGCTGTTTTTTCGAAATCTTCATTGGTATGTGCGGTCGATAGAAATCCAACTTCGAATCCCGATGGAGCTAAGTAGATATTGCGTTTCAACATCTCTCGATGAAATTGTGCAAATAGTTTCATATTCGCATTTTTAATATCAGTAACCTTGATTATTTCTTTTTGCCTGGTGAATGCAAATGAAAAAATCGATTCGAGAGCGACAAAGAGAAGATTTTCTTGATATTTCGAAATTGCATTGTTCACAAGTTCGCTGAATCGAGTTGCCTTTTCTCTGAGCAAATTCCATGCGTTTATCCTCTCGAGCTTTTGAAGGGTTGCAAGGCCTGCTGCCATCGCCAGCGGATTGCCGGAAAGCGTCCCTGCCTGATATACGGGTCCTTCTGGCGCAACTTTACTCATAATATCGGATCTCCCACCATATGCGCCGACGGGCAGTCCACCTCCAATGATTTTCCCAAGCGTCGTAAGGTCGGGCATCACGCCATAATATTCTTGCGCGCCACCGCGTGCTAGGCGTAGTCCTGTGATGACTTCATCGAAAATGAGCAAAATTTCATATTTGTCGCAAAGTTCGCGAACTTTTTGCAAATATCCCGGCAAAGGACGAATGAGCCCGTAATTGCAGGGGACGGGCTCCATAATGATTGCGGCAATGTGTTTGCTTTTTCGTTTGAGTACTTTTTCGAGTTTTTCGACCTCATTGAAAGGAAGCACAATTGTGTCTTTCGCGTTCGCACGCGTAACGCCATCAGAATCGGGGGTACCAAAGGTTGCAAGGCCAGAGCCCGCAGCAACTAACAGGTAATCAGCATGGCCATGGTAGCAACCGTCAAATTTGATGATCTTATCGCGCCCCGTGTACCCGCGAGCAAGCCGGAGAGCGCTCATCACTGCTTCGGTCCCAGAGTTTACAAACCGAACCTTTTCGACAGAAGGGAAGAAAGATACAATATGCTCCGCTAATTTTACCTCGAGATGATTGCATGTCCCAAAACTTGTGCCCGATTTTGCAGTATCGATTATCGATTCTATGACTTCATTGTCAGCATGGCCTAAAATTAGCGGTCCCCACGACATGCAATAATCGATGTATTCATTTCCATCTGCATCGTAAATGTGGGCGTGTGAACCCCTCTCAATGAAAATGGGTGTTCCCCCAACAGCTTTAAAGGCACGGACAGGTGAATTTACGCCTCCTGGAATAACTTTGAAAGCGCGGTCGTAGAGTTCTTTTGATTTTTGAAACTTGAAAGTCATATTACAACCATCCATTTTTGACAATATCGCGAGTATGATAGCTGATGATGAAATCTGCACCAGCGCGAAAGATTGCGGTGAGTATTTCAACGACCAATTTCCGTTCATCGCCAAATTGCAACGAAGCAGCCGCCTTTACCATAGAATATTCTCCGCTCACATTGTATGCACAGATGGGTACGTCGACTAAACTTCGTACTCTTTGAATGATATCCAAATATGCAAGAGCTGGTTTTACCATTACCATATCTGCGCCTTCGTCAATATCTAACAATACCTCGCGGAGTGCCTCGCGCGCATTGCGGAAATCCATCTGGTAGCTTGACCGATCGCCGAATGCAGGTGCGCTTTCCGCTGCTTCTCGAAAAGGGCCATAAAACGACGACGCGTATTTTGCGGCATACGAAAGTATTGGAATATGCGAAAACCCATTGTGATCCAATGCTGCGCGAATGGCAAAAACTCTCCCGTCCATCATATCGGAAGGAGCTACCACATCGGCTCCGGCCGCAACATGCGACAGTGCAGTGCGGGCTAAAAGTTCAAGGGTTGGTTCGTTTTCAATTTTACCGTTCGTGACAATACCGCAATGGCCATGGCTTGTGTATTCGCACAAACATACATCGGTAATAATGCAGATGTCGGGGCATTCATTTTTAAGAGCGCGCACAGCACGCTGAACGATTCCTTTTTCATCGTACGCACCGCTTGCTTTTTCGTCTTTGATGGATGGGATACCAAAGACGATAATTGATTTAATTCCGAGCGTGAAATCATTAATGGCATCGCGAATGAAGTTATCAATCGAAACGCGCTGAATTCCGGGCATTGAAGAAATATCTTGGCGAACATTTTCACCTTCAATGACGAAATGCGGCATTATGAGTTTTTTCGATATTGCAATCGTTTCTGCAGTCAGATCCCTCAATGCGGGTATAGATCGAACTCTTCGAGGTTTTATATTTTCGTTCATCGAATAACCCTCCCTTACGTGCGCAATTAACAGAAAAAATCATGTGAAGGAATAATGCAAGAAAAAATTAGTTGGGTATCGTAGTTAAAATTATATGCGTTTTCGAATGAAAAAATGAGAAGGGAAGTTTTTATTGTTTTAAAAATCAACGATTAAAAATGCGAGTTTTTAAAGATAAATAGAGAAAATAATAAGAATAGAAATGCATTCGATGAAATCGAGAATGAAAAATAATTTTTTTATTGTATTTTTATGAAATGAAAAGTAATTTTTATGGTATAATATATATTTCGTTAAATTTTGTGAACGCAAAACCTTTCTGGGAGGAAATCTTTCAATGAAACTGTTGTGGATGAGAGTTGTGATGATCGTTGTGCTGGGCGTGTTTTTCACTGCATGGAATGTTACGTTTGCACAACAAGAAAGCGTAACAAAATCGCTAAAAAGTGTGACCCCATCAATCAGTGATGATGGAGCGAAAATGGTACGGGATTCTTCAACGAATGACAATCGTCACGATGTTGGCTCATCGCTGTATTATACTGTTCGACGTGGTGGGCCGATAATGGTTCCAATAATTCTCTGTGGGATTGTTGCGTTAACGTTAATAATCGAACGAATTATTTTTTTTACAAAAAACCGTCGTTGGAACAGCGCTCACCTTGAGCTATTTCTTCAGGAAGTGTCAAAAAAATCAAAGGCACATTATCGGGAAGAGAAAGCAGACGAACTGCGCGAGGCATTTCAACAATATCTCAATCAAATGGAACGAGGGCTTGTCTTTTTACAAGGCATTGGAAGCTTTGCCCCACTTTTGGGTTTTTTGGGAACGGTGACGGGAATGATCACTGCATTTTCCGCAATCGCAGCAGCGACAACCGTGAATGCACGTATTGTTGCGGTTGGCATTCAAGAAGCGCTCATCACTACTGCGGGTGGGCTTTTTGTTGCTGCTCCATCGACATTTTTTTATTACCTTTTTCTGCATGTGATTCATCAACGGATGGGGCAGGCTGAGGAAATAATCGAAATGCTCTGTGCGGATTTGCCTCGGATTACAGAAAAAATGGAGCCCAGCATTGCATGTGAGGATTCAAAATGAAACAGTGGGATCGAATTAAAAAAATTCTTATTATACGGCATGTGCGCCATTACATTGAGAAACGCCTTCCTTCCGGTTTTTTTGATACCACATCGATTGGTGATATTTCTTTTTTGCTTTTTATTTTTTTTATTGTGACAAGTTCTTTTATGTTGCGCGAAGGAATCTTTCTTTCCCTTCCTTCTGCTCGCGCAAGTTCAGTGCAGCTTTCCCCAACCCAGGTGATGGAAGTAATTCCCGAAAACGAAGGATTTAAAGTAGAACAGATGATTTTATCGCGAAGCGAGTTTGCGGAAAAGCTCCGTCGTTTTAAAGGAGGTGGAGGCGATAGAGTGCTCATCATTCGAATGCCATTACATGTCAAATACGAAAGGTTAGTTGATACCTTAAGCGTTGCGCGCGAGGTGGGAATGCGTAGAGTATCGTTGCAACATGAAGGAGGGAAGAATTGAAAGTACAATCCTTTTTGCGAAAAATTAAACCAATTGCCATTGGAACTTCAATGGCGGATCTTGCATTGTTGTTATTGGTATTTTTTATGGCATCAACTTCTACTGAACCACCACCTGGTGTTGAAGTGAACCTGCCGTTTGCCGAAACGCAAGGGGCTGAGCAGGAAAGCATTTACATTACCGTTTCGCGCGATGGGGAATTATATTATGATGGGAGGAAAGCAACTTTGCAAGAAATATATGATAATCTCGCCATGCGACATGCAGAAAAAGATAAGATTGTTTCAATTACCGCAGATAAAAATTTGGAATACCAAAAAGTCGCAGAGGTGCTTTCGATCCTGCGCAGTCAGGATTTTCTCAATATCGTTTTCATGGCACAATCGCACCAAACGGGAGAAAAAAAATAGATGGACAATTTCGCTTTCACGCATATATCATCGTTGCGTCAGCGAATTTCGAATTGGCAAAACCGCCATCCTTATCAGTTTTCGGCAATCATATCAACTGTCATTATGCTATTTATTTTATTTTACGCGCCACCAATAGAAATTACTGAGGAAGATATTGTTCCGGTTGACTCGATTGTGTTTTTGGATTTCGAAGAGTTAAAAGTCAATGTTGCGAAACGAGTGGCGAAAAGAGAAATATCGTCAACAGCGAGCGATTCTGCATCTTTTCGCGATGATGTTGAAAGAGCTCAGGGAACTTCTGATGACCCAAACGCGGTCGATCTTGCATTTTTACCGAATGTTGTGCCACCACGGCCAATTGGTAAACTTAAAAAGTTTTATCCACAAATTGCACGGGAGAAAGGGGTAGAAGCAACTATCCATGTAGAATTGCTCATCGCATCGAATGGTAAAGTGAAGGCAGTGACAATCCTTTCGATTCGGCTCTCAAAAACATTGCCAGCCGATGAATATTCACTCATTGCGAAGGCATTTGCGCGGGATGCTGTGAAAATGTTACAGGAAGCTAGATTTAGCCCCCCAGTGGTTCAGGGGAAAAATGTACCGGTGAAATTTGAAATGCCGCTGCGTTTTCGTTTAGAAGATTGATCGAGGAGGTACTGATGGTTATCGCCCGAAAGATTTTTGTAATAATCTTTTCAGTAATGTTAATGCTGTTATTCAACGAAAAAGTAAAGGCACAGGCAAAAAGCGATATTACGCTTTCGGGGAGAGTGTTTAGTGCAGTAACTGGCAAACCGGTCGAATTTGGGTCGGTGACAGTTGTCGAAGCAAAAAAAAGAGCATTTACACAAAATGATGGATCGTATCGCGTTTCATTTCTTTCACCGGGAGAATATACAATCGTAGTTCGATCCGACGAATTAAAAACGCTCACAATAAAAATGAATATCACGCGCGATACCGTACGCGATTTTTATCTCCAACCGCTTACTGTAAAAGGGGAGGGGCTATTGATTACTGCATCGCGCGATGTACAAAAAATTTCTCGTTACACAATGACGCTTAAAGAATTAAAAGATGTTCCTGGTTCTTTCGGGGATTCGGTCAATGCATTGACATCCCTTCCAGGTGTTATTCGAACTTCCGGTCTTTTCGGTCCGTTGGTTATACGGGGTGCTGATTTGATACGGAATCGCTATCTCATTGATGAAATACCCATCTATAATCCCTTGCATTTCGGTGGCATTCATTCCGTAATTAACAATAACATTATAAGCGAGATCGATCTGTATGCATCTGCATTTCCAGCGCAATTTGGTTTTGCAAATGCTGCGATAATAAATATTAATACAATCGATGATGTGAAAGAGTTTGGTGGGTACACCGATGTGGGACTCATTTCTGCATGTGCGCTTATTTACACACCACTACTACGAGATTCGCTTGGAGAGTTGCAATTTGCTACGCCATCTTACGTGCCGCAACAAAATGATGACAGCGCACAAGCAGGATATCTCATCGCATCGGGGCGAGTTGGCTATTTATCGCTTTTCGTTCCGGCTATTTATGAATTTGTGACAGGAGAAGAGGTTCCATTTGTTCCTGAGTATTGGGATTATCAGGTGAAGATGAAATATAATTTCAGTGCGTCCCATTCGTTGACATTGTTGCTCATGGGGAGTTCAGATTATCTCACATTTGATGAAGAAAAAACCAAAGTGGTAAATCCTGATGAAGGAGATGATCCACTCCTTGAGGGTTTTAAAGCAAAAGCAGATTGGTCATCGCATAGTCAAGGATTGTATTATACGTGGCAGCCGCATGAACGGTTTTGGAACAAAATTATGTTGTATGCAGCATTTGTGAAATATTATTCGTATTTTACGTTAACAAGCGATTATGCGGCTTCATGGCTCAAGGATGTTACCATCGATTCCCGTCCGTATATTTTTGGAGCGAAGGAAATTTTCGGTTCTGAGCTGCTCAAAGATTTTTTGCGTGTGAAAGGCGGCCTTGAGTATACATATTTTTATTTTGTTGCGAATGGGAAAACAATTATGCCGAAAACGCAGCAGACAGGTATCGATGTTGGTAATGAGAATGCGTTCGCAATTGTTCCGCTGAATGAAAAAATCGTTAACACAACTGTAGGGGGATATCTACAACCGAAAATTTTATTTTGGTGGTTTGTTGTCGAACCAGGAATTCGCGTTGATTATCTTAATCGTACAGAGCAAACAATTGTAGATCCAAGGGGAGTAGCAAGCATTGAATTTCCGTCTGATACAATTCTTTCCTTTGCGATGGGGCGATACAGCTATTTTTTCCAAATAAATCAGTATCTTTTTATTCAAAATCCGCAGGTTACAAAAGCGGATGAAGATCTCAAGCCAGAACGGGCGATCCACCGAGTAATGGCAATCGAACAAAAATGTGGCGATTATACAGTTCGAGCAGAAGGATTTTATAACAATTATTATGATTTAGCAGTTGCATATTACCATTACGGGCCCGATGGGAAGCCACGCGATGGTATGTCTACTGGTCAACAAAAAGCATATGGATTTGAGATTATGATTAAAAAGGATCTACGGGAAAACGAAACCGGTATTTACGGAT
>JAOAAF010000115.1:1289-9411 GCA_026419015.1 Spirochaetota bacterium | reverse complement strand
ACATAGGGATCGTGGATGAGCTTAAAGGCAAGCGCACAAAACGGATCGTTCAAGGAAGGATGACGAGAATGCGTTTTCTCGGGGTTTTTTAAATCGGTTCCAATTACTGCACCAATGTCGATTGGCGATGGGAGGTAGTCAACAATTGCATCGAGCAGTACCTGTATCCCTTTATTTTTATATGCGGATCCGCAAAAAACAGGTGTGATGAGCATTTTAATTGTTGCTTCGCGTGCAACTTTTTTGATTAGTTCCACGGGCACATCGTTATCCGACAAATACAGTTCGGCAATTTCTTCGTTAAAATCAGCAAGCTTTTCTATTAGCGTTATTCGTGCTTCTTCGGTTTTCTTTTTGTATTCGTCAGGAACATCAACAACCATCCGCTGAAATTCCTTAAAGATAATTGCTTTCCTTTCAATAACATCGATACTGCCCAGGTAGTTGTCTTCGGATCCAATTGGAATATGAAACGCCACTGGATTGGCATCGAGATCTTTTTCGAGTTGATGCACGCATTCGTAAAAATCGGCACCAACTCGATCCATTTTATTAATAAATGCAATTCTCGGTACTTTGTAACGGTCAGCCTGGTTCCATACAGTTTCGCTTTGTGGTTCGACTCCAGCAACGGCGCAAAATACTGCAATCATTCCATCAATTACTCGAAGAGAGCGTTCCACCTCAATGGTAAAATCGACATGCCCAGGAGTATCGATGATATTGATCACATGATTATTCCATTTACAGGAGATTGCCGCCGACGCGATGGTAATACCCCGTTCTTGTTCTTGTTTCATAAAATCCATTGTTGCCTGTCCATCATGTACTTCACCGATTTTCCTGGTTGTCCCTGTAAAATAGAGGATTCGTTCTGTTACCGTTGTTTTCCCTGCATCGATATGCGCAGCGATGCCAATGTTGCGAACATTCCGTAATGGCATAAATCACCTCAATGTGTGAATATTCGAAAATACCACGAACTATTTACCACTTCATGTGCGTTAAAAAAGCGTGGTGGGTGCGTTGCAGCGTTTGACCCTTACAATTGAATGAGTGGGCATAAAAAAACAACTCACGATATTGTCAATACAAAATTATAATTTTTTTGAAAAAATTGGCAATTGAAATTGGAAAAGATTTTCTTGTATTATCGTCATTTTGTCGATTTCGATGGCTTTTCGATCATTTCAAGCACTTTTAAGCGCGTTTGCGCGAGAGCGGCATGTCGTGAATCGGGATGATGCTCAATAATTGTTTTTAATATTTCTTTGGCTTTTTTCTCCTTTCCCATTTTTTCGTAGCAAATCGCAGCATTAAAATATCCCTGGATCCCTTCATCGGTATTGCTAAATTCTTCGTAAAGGCCAAGATAGGTTTTCGCAGCGCGCGAATAGTTGAATCGTTTGAAGTAAATTTCTCCAATCATCAAAAATGCTTCTTTTCGATGAATGCCGTTTGAGTAAATTTCGAGGTATTCGTGCAGCTCTGCAAGGCATTTATCGAATAATCGATTTTCGTAAAAGTAACGTGCAGTTTCAAATTTTAATTTATCGGCGGCGGTATTTAAGTCTTCTTCACCACTCGCGGGCGTGAAGGCTATGGATGCAAAGTGGAGAAAAGCAATGCATATCGCGTATGTAATAGGGCGATTCCGTTTCATTTTATTATGTCCCATAATATTTACGATTATTTTATCGTCAAGTTAAAATATTTAATTAGTTGATTTTTTATTATTTTTTTTCTCCACTTTGTTACATATCTGGTGGGGTTTATTATGAACGCAAATGAGAACGAACTTTGCAATTGGTTTTTTCATTGTCCTTTCGGGGTGGTCATTTGCACGCACGAGGGCACAATTGTGGCTGCAAATCCCCCTGCCATTGATATATTGGAAAAAAAAGCAGAAAACAGTATCTTTGGTAAAAATATTGTAACATACTTTCAGGAAGAAAATCGCACTAAGATTACATCCCTGCTTGAGGCATCGCGATACTCGCAGGAAATTTCGCACCAAACCGTTGTGTTCCGAAAAGATAACAAAGAGCATTTTCTTTTTGTTAACGCGAAAGGGATGTGGGATGATCAATTACACCAATATGTAATTATATTTTCATTTGTCGATATTACTTCAGAGAAAAAAGAACTTAACGAAATAAAACTTTCGGAAGAAAAATATCGCGCATTGGTCAATTTAGGTGGTGATGCAATTTTGGTGTTTGATGAGAATGCTTTTGTTGTGGAAGTAAATATAAAAGCGATGGCGCTCTTTGGGTATTCGCGAAAAGAATTTGTAGGGAAAAATATTGATGAGCTTTACGAAGGTGAACTTTTGCAACACCATCGCATGGTGTTTAATGAAATTCTTACCACTGGTTCTGCGCGTTTGGAATTGAGCCACATTGTAACGCGCGATAAAAAGATTATTCCTGTTAACATTTCAGGAAGCGTGGTGGAATATAACCGACAACTTTTTGTTCAAATGATTTTTCGAGATATCACCGAACAGATAAAAGCAGAAGAAGAAAAAAATCGGCTTATTGCTGAGTTGAATCAAATTTTTAGCATTTCCGCCATTGGCCTTTGTCTTGTCGATGAGAGTTTGACTATCATCCGAACAAACAGCGCCTACAAAAATTTCTTTTCGAATGGGTTACCAATAATCGGGAAAAAATGTTTTGAGATTGTTAAGGGGAATAACTGCAACGAGTCCTGTTGCGAAATAGTTAGAGGCAAAAAGATGGTGGAATTCGAATTAAGAATGAATCAAATGGAACGCGAATTAAATTATTACATTGTTGAAGTTCCATTTTATAACGAAAAGGGTGAACAAACAGGAATTTTACAATCAGTAACTGACATCACGCCCCTTCGAACGCTGGAAAGAGAACTCATTCAGCTAAGCGAAAGGGAAAGAAGGCATGTAAGCCAAGAGCTGCACGATGGCATTGGGCAGATTCTTACTGGGATGTCGTATTTGATCGAAAAACTTGTTCGTAGGATGAAAGCGAAAGAATCATTTCAGATGAAAATGCTTTTGGATATTAATGAACTTGCAAAGGATGCATTGGAAAAAACGCGAAATCTCGTTCGAGGTCTTGTGCCCGTTTTTACGGCAAAAGAAGATTTGCTGTCGTCGATCGCGCATATAGCGGAAGAGACCAAAAGATTGTATGGTATCCGCGTTGAGCTTGAACTTACTGGGATGCCACAATACCTTGAGGGGAACGAAATGACCCAGCTTTACTATATTATCAAAGAAGCAGTTCACAATTCAATTAAACATAGCAAAGCAACAGAAATCACTGTTCAGTGGGAAGGGGATTCAAACTGGTACGAACTTTCAATATTCGATAATGGGAAAAGTGATGTGAAATCTCTCGCCCATTCGAGTGGGATGGGTTTGGATATTATGAAATATCGTGCTGGGCTAATTGGTGCGCAATTTTTTTGTGGTTTTGAAGAAAACGGATTTACTGTGCGGGTGAAAAAAAGTTACAAAATTTCATAAATTAACGATTTGCGTGATTGCTTTTATCAAAAAATTGATTATATTTAATTCAATAGATGAAAATAAGAAAATGTAGTATAACATATGAGAAAAAACCAAAGAAAGGCAGTTTTTGTAAAAACAAGAGGGAAAAGCAATCGCGTGAGGGTAAAGAAACCTTATATGTTGTCGTAATAAAAAACGCAAAGCGGGTGTTGGGTGGTGAAAGATTTTCATAATATCAAAATTGCGATTGTAGATGATCATCCCGTCGTCAGAAGAGGAATTACAAGTTTCCTCGGAGACGAATCGTACATCGAAATTATTGGAGAAGCCGCGACTGCTGAAGAGGCAATTGAATTGATACGAAATAAAAATCCCGATGTTTCAATTATCGATATTTGTCTTGGGGATCCAGTAAATGGACTACAACTTTTGCGATCGCTTAATCTCAAGTTTAGCGGCATAAAGGTTTTGGTGCTTTCTATTTTTGAGGATTCAGTATACGCAGAGCGAGTTCGCGAATTGGGGGGAAGAGGTTATTTGCAAAAAAACCGCGGTCCACACCTTATTGTTGAAGGAATAAAACGCATATATGAAGGCAAGACGTTTTTTCCTGATGATTATAAATATCTTCTGGTAGAATCTGTTGAGCAAACGTCCCACAATGAATTTGAAAAGCACATTGCAAAAGCCCTCACAACGCGCGAACTTATCATTTTTCAGCTTTTTGGTGAGGGATACGAGACAAATGATATTGCAAAGCGACTAAATTTGAGCAAACACACCGTCGATAGTCACAGAAAAAATATAAAGAGCAAGCTTGGTATTACTCGAAACAACGAGTTAGTGCGGATGGCGGCTCAGTGGAATATATCGAACATGAAAAAGCCGATTTGATTGCAAATAGCGAGAGTGAAATTGCGAAATAAACAGGCGTGTGAGCGGATGTGAAGAAGAATTTTTTTGCAAAAGATCAAACCGATAATTAAAATGTAAAGGAACCTATTTTTTGGAGAAACTTTTTATGAAAATAGCTCTTCCATGGGGAAACACAGCCCTTCAATTAAACTTACCGGAAACCTGGGAAATAATTTTTCCACAACCGATGTGTGGAGAATCAACGAAAGATAAGTTAAAAGGAGTAAGAAAAGGAAGACCACATGATGAGATTGCACTTGTGCATGATTCGTTAAAAAGGCCGGTGGGGATGGTTCCCATCGAAAAAATGAAACTTAAAGGGAAGCGCATTTGTATCGTAGTCGATGACAATACGCGGCCAACGCCGGTATATAAATTTTTTCATTTAATACTTCACGCGTTGCGCAAGGCACAAGCTTCAGAAAAAAACATCGTTGTGATACCTGCACTCGGCATTCACACAAAGATGACAAAAGAGGAAATGGGTGCAAAAGTTGGTGAGGTATATGCAAAAAAAATCAAGTGGCTAAATCACGATCCACATGATGCAACGCAATTACAGTATGTGGGAAACACCAGCCGAGGTGTCCGTGTCGAATTGAATCGACATCTTGTTGACGCAGATTTTATTGTGACGCTTGGATTGGTTGAGCCGCATTTATGGGCTGGTTTCGGTGGTGGCATGAAAAACATTCTGCCCGGATTAGCGTCTGCAAAAACTATTGGCCAACATCACGAAATCATCGCGCACCCTCCGTATCTTTTTAACAGAGTGGGAATGGCACCAGAAATGAATTCATTTCGACTCGATCTCGAAGAGGTGAAGGGGATGCTTGCGGCACCTGTTTTTTGTTTAAATGTTGTGTTGGATTTTCAAAAGCGAATTATAGGAGCATTTGCAGGCGATGCAATTGCTGCGCACAGAGAAGCTGTTGAGTTTACCAAAACTGTTTCAGGGCTTTTGATAAAAGAAAAAGTGGATGGTATCGTTGTGAATTCGTATCCAATGGATATTAACTTTAAGCAGAGCATGAAAGGGGTGGGTAACTCTATTCCTGCGTTAAAAGAGGGTGGGGTGGTGATGGCTTTCCTCCGCGCAGAGAGAGGACTCGATGATATCACGCCACCGTCCGATTCAAAACCGCTGTGGCTTGCAAAAATGCTTTTGCGCGCGCTTGGCCCCGCAAAAGTTCTATGGCTTCTTGAGAAGACAAAAAAAGGTCTAAATGAAGAGGAAAAATTTTTGGTATATTATTCGATGCAGCTAATTCGTGCGTATGAGTTATATTTCTATGTACCTACGCTTCGGGATGAAGAGGTGAAACGTCTCGGATTTTTTGAAAATTTTCGCGAGCCACAACTCGTAATAGAGCGTGCAAAAAAGAGACTTGGGAAACACGCAAAGGTTGCAGTTTTTGCACAGGCAGGAGCAACTTTTCCAATTGTGTAATTATTCCTTTTTTGCCTTTTTGCAATTTTTTTTCCCACTCATGTAATCCGCGAAAGGGACTTGATTTAGATAACACTCGTCTTTTATATAATCGAGGATGGCAGCAAATGTTTGTGGCCGAATATATCCTCCAAGTTTAGTAATGATTGCTCCATTTTTATCGAGAAACAGCAGCGAGGGTAGACCTTCCACTCCCACGGCGCGCGCAAAGCTGGAGGGAGTGTATTTAATACCGCGATAGGTGAATGTCTGTTTTGTTTCTATATCGATTTTGATTGCGATGTATTCAGTATTTAATTTTTTTGTAATGGTGGGATCATTGAATGTTGTTTGTGCCATTACCCTACACCAGTGACACCACTGGGCGTAAAAATTTACCACAATTGGTTTTTTTTGTGTACGCGCCCGTTCGAAACCTTTCTCGAAGGAATACCAGTGAATTTCTTCTGCAATACCTACGCCAAACCGCGTGAGGGTAACAATAGTAGCTAAAATAGCTGTATATAAATGTTTCATCGATTTTCTCCATCGGTTGTGAATAGGAAAATAGTTTAGCGTACTAGTTTAATTTTTTCAAATAATTTTTTCATGCGCCCGATTTCTTCCATATCTTTGTGGGTATTGAACATCGTTTCTTGTAGTTCATTGCAGAATGCCTCATTTTCCCCAAGCGCCTTAATGAGTGCATCTTCGATTTCGTGTTGTAACTTGAAATACGAAAGGACAATGCTTTCATTAATAGCAGAAAAGTGTGAATCGAAGTCGATTTCGCTTATCCCACATGTTTCTGCTATTTTTTTTTTGTGGGATGCCAATTGCACATCGATGAGATTAATCTCGTCAATTATATGCGCATCGAGCTGCATGGATTCTGCGAGCGAATCGATATCGTCAATTTTCAATTGGTTCCTTTTTTCCCGATTGGAGTGGTAAAGCATTTCGAAAAGATGCAATTTTTCTTTTAAAAGTTCAATGAGATCGTTAAACGTTTTAGTTATATCATCCCTCAATGTTAAAACTGCCTTTTTGTTCTATAGAAGTTTTGTCAGTTTTAGATTCCGTAGCGGAAATTTTACTCCATGCCTCGCGAAGTTCTTTAAGATAACGCACAACTTCGTCAATTATTGCGGGATCTTTTTTTATGTTTGCTTCCAGGAGGCGTTTTTTAAAATACATGTAAAGGCTAAAAAGATTATGCGCAATTTCATTTTTTTCATCGAGATTCAGTGAAAGCAAAAGTTCAGTGATTATATCTTGAGCTTTAATGATATTTGTATTGGCAACGTCGTATGTCTTCGGAGAGGCCATGTGATCGCGTGCGATGTTTAAAAATTTAATTGCACCGTCGTACATCATTACAATAAGAGTTCCTTGATTTGCAGTATTAATCTCCGTTTTTTTGTATGCATCATAAGGAGTTTTTCCAGGAGTTGGCATCGAATGACCTCCGCTTCGTTTCGTAGCTTTATGTGTTGAATGATTGAAACCATCTACAAGAATTTTACATACGATCTTTTAGTTACTACGTGCACTACACTAATTATCGAAATATCAAGACTTTAACTTTATGTCCAAATGAATGAGTAAATAATTTTTTTCACCTAACGGTGGAAAGAAAAACGTTCATTGAATTTTCCCTCTCGGTGCACCATGCGCACATTTTCTTAATTTTACTGTTGCCATCATATCGATAGCGTACTAAGCGCGTATCGCAATGAATCAATATTCACTCTCGTAACATTTCAATCAATATCTCGCGCAATATTTGTGGATTCGCTTGTCCTTTTGTTTCTTTCATGATTTGTCCGATCAAAAATTGCAATGCCTTTTCCTTCCCTTTCTTGTAGTCATTCACGGTATCAGGATGTTTCTCGATGACAAGTTCGACTACTTTTTTTATCTGTTCAACATCTGAGACAAGGGCGATGTTTTGTTCTTTGATGATCGTTTCAGCATCCTTCCCTGTCTGGACCATCTGTGCGAATACCGATTTTGCAATTTTTCCGCTAATTGTTCCTTTTTCTAAAAGTTCGAGTAAGTTTGCTAATTTTTTTTCAGATACTGGAAATGAATCGATATTTTTTGGGTCATCGATTTTTGCTAAAAGTTCACTTTGTATCCAGTTAGAAGCGCGCTTAGCTGGGATTCCTTCCTGAACGACTTTTTCGAAGTAATCGGCGAGTTGTTTCGCTGATGTGAGTATTTCAGCATCCTTCTGGCTTATACCTGTCTCTTATACACATCTCCGAGCCCACGAGACC
>JAOAAF010000115.1:0-1279 GCA_026419015.1 Spirochaetota bacterium | reverse complement strand
CTTCTGGCTTATACCATACTCGTTTATAAATCGTTTGCGCTTTTGTTGTGGAAGTTCTGGAATTTGTTTGCGAAGCGATGTGATGAAATCATCGGTGAGGACAATGGGCGGAAGATCGGGATCGGGAAAATATCGGTAATCGTGGGCTTCCTCTTTCGATCGCATAGCGATAGTGGTATTGTTTTCAGGATTCCATAAACGGGTTTCTTGTACAATAAATTCCCCTTGTGAAAGTATTCTCTCTTGTCGCTGTATTTCATAATCGATTGCGGCTTTTACAGCTTTAAATGAATTTAAATTCTTTATTTCAACTTTTGTGCCGCAAAGATTTGAATTCCTTTCTTTTATGGAAATGTTCACATCGCAGCGTAAACTTCCTTCTTCCATATTGCAGTCGGATACGTTAAGGTATTGCATGATGAGTTTTAATTCCGAAAGATACGCATACGCGTCATCCGATGATGTAATGTCTGGCGCTGATACAATTTCCATAAGAGGAATGCCAGTGCGGTTATAGTCAACATAGGTGACTTGATTCGATGCATTTTCCAGATGAATGAGCTTCCCCGCATCTTCCTCAAGATGAATGCGCATAATGCCAATTTTCTTTATCGCACCGCCCACTTCAATCTCGAGAAATCCGTTTTCGCATAAAGGTTTATCGTATTGAGAAATTTGATATGCTTTCGGAAGATCGGGATAAAAGTAATTCTTTCTGTCGAATTTACTGAATTGAGCAATTTTGCAATTAAGCGCAATCCCTGCAATGATGGTTTTTATAATTGCTTCTTCATTTACCACAGGAAGCGTGCCGGGGAGGCCAAGGCAGACTGGACACACATTGGTGTTTGCTGTTGCACCGAATGCAGTGGAACATGAACAGAAAATTTTTTGTTTTGTCTTGAGTTGTACGTGGACTTCAAGACCGATTGTCGGTTCAAATTGCATAGGCCAAGTCCCGATAAAATAATTCTAATGAATATCCAACTCGAAAGGTGTAATTTTTGTCAAGAATATCTAAAAAGAGATATAGTTGACGGTTTACATGGCGCATGGTTGTATATTCCCATGCAGTTATGGAAAAAGAAGTTAGCTGTTGGAATCGCGGTAATTTTCTCAACAGTCGGCGGTGGTGGCCTTGGTTTTTTTTATGGGCTTATGTTGAAAAATTATTATCTTTCTTCGGGATCGATGTGTATCTATCTTTTTGCTGAGCCAGTGTTTGAATACGTCACCATTCGCACGATGGTCAATAGCGAGGATGAAAATGAGCGATTAT
>JAOAAF010000114.1 GCA_026419015.1 Spirochaetota bacterium | reverse complement strand
CCTTTTCCATGTGGGTGATCGTGCATCCATTGGCCTATGTATGAATCGCCATCGGGCCAATGCGCCCTTCCAATGCCATGGCGCAGTCCTTCCTTCCACTCCCCCTCATATCTTTCGCCGGACGCTTCAAGTTTAATTCCTCTCCCATTCACGCAGTTGCCTTGAATGCAACGGGAAGTTTTTTGAATGCGTGGGGTTTCTAACGTATCGTTGCTTTTGCCACAGGCGGCGAAACTTCCTAGGTAACATGCGAGAAGTAAATTGACGAAAAACGCCTTGTGCAGTGCTGGCACGATATCTTTTAATATTATTTTGTTATTTGGTATCATCTTCCCAGTCACATCATGCAAATATACTTTGTTTCAAGATTTGGTGGTACCGCGTTCTTTTGACAAGGAAAAAATGGAGAAATGCAGGTAAATTGTTTTTGTTGCTTCCCGTACCCTGCTTTTGTATTTGACAAAGAAATAGCTTTGTACGAGGGTGAGTTTTGTTTCGGGAGAGGTGTCTGAGAGGCCGAAGGAGCACGGTTGGAAACCGTGTGTAGCGAAAGCTACCGAGGGTTCGAATCCCTCCCTCTCCGAACGATTCACTGAGATTTTAATAAAGCGCGAAATCTTCCCGTCATGTCATATAAGGTACTTGCTCGTCGATGGCGTCCACAAACATTTTCAGAGGTTGTGTATCAGGATCATGTATCCACTACCATTCAAAATAGCATTCGAAAAGGAAGAATATCGCATGCATATCTGTTCGCAGGCCCGCGAGGTGTAGGAAAAACCACAATGGCCCGCATCCTTGCTAAATCCCTTAATTGCCAGGAAGGGCCAACAGCTACCCCGTGTGGGAAATGCAGAAACTGCATCGAGATTCGCGATGGCCACTCTTTTGATGTGATGGAAATCGATGGCGCGTCCAATCGTGGAATTGAAAACATCCGAGAGCTTCGGGAAAGCGTGGGATTTGCTCCTGTAGAAGGGCGGTATAAGATTTACATAATCGATGAAGTGCACATGCTCACCAAAGAAGCGTTTAACGCTCTTTTAAAGACCCTCGAAGAACCTCCCCCGCATGTCGTTTTCATTTTTGCAACTACAGAAGTCCATCAGGTACCCGATACGATTCTCTCGCGCTGCCAGAAATTTTATTTTAAAAAGATGACCGTCGAAGCCATTGCATCGCATCTTGCCACAATTACAAAAAAAGAAGGATATGCAATCGACGAATCTGCGCTCTATGCTATTGCGCGAGCAGCGGAAGGTTCCATGCGCGATGCGCAGTCACTTTTAGATCAGGTCATTTCGTTTTCAGATAGCGAGATCATCCGCGAGGAAAATGCCTTAGCCCTTTTGGGGATAGTACCTTTCGAAAGCCATGTTGCGCTTCTTCGCTTTATTGCTGAGTCGCGAACTTTTGATGCAATAAAGGAACTCGAAAGAGTTATTTCTCTTGGTGCGGATATGTCGCGTTATATAGCGCAGTTTTCAGATATTCTGCGGGCAATTCGGTTAATGAAATATGGGATCGATGTTGCGCCATTGGGAGGGTTTTCTCCACATGAAGTCGAAATGCTTTCATCGGTTGCAGGGCTTTTTTCTGATGAAGAGATTTCCATATTTTTTAAAATTGTTGCCGATCTTTCGCGGGATTTACGATTTGCGCCAAATGAACGCATTTATATTGAAATGGCAATTTTGGACTTAATTGCTGCGCGAAAGCGCCCAAGCATTGCCAAAATTATCCAAAAACTTGAGGAGCTTGTCCCACAACATGAAGGGGTGTCACCGGAAAAAAAAAGCCATAATCAAATACAGAAAAGCAATACCGCTGATGAGATTACAATAGAAACACCTATCCAGAAAAGCGAAGATCCACACCGCTGTGCTGATGAAAAGAATTGTAAGCGAAATGCATTTATTCGAAAATGGACAAAAGTGCTTGTTGAAATAAAAAAGGTAAAACCATCGCTTTTTTTAGAGTTGTCAAAGATGAACCCTTATTTTGAACGAACGACAATCGTGTTAGAAACGCCTGCTTCACTTGCGAGTAGAATGCTTGACAATAGTGATTGTGCATTGATACAGGAAAAGGCATCGGCAATATTTGAACAACATATTGCAGTTACTCAAAAAATAATTGGAGAGAATCATACGGCCGAAAATGCGCGGAATTTTGCATTTACGCGCACGATGGAACAAATGGGGGATATGGTGCCGGAGAATGAAACCGATCCTTTGGTCGAAAAGATAATAGATCTTTTCCATGCTGAGGTAATTAGTAATAAAAACGAAGGAGAAAAGTAGATGCTTAAAGGACTTGGAGATATTGGCAATATCATGCGGCTTCAACGGGAGTTTAAAAATCTTCAAAAGAAGCTAAAGAAAATGGAAGCAACGGGCGAAACAGCAGATGGTCTTGTGAAAGTTTCGGTAAGTGGCGAGTATCGGGTTGTTGATGTGGTTATTGCCGATGAGCTCATTTCGTCCGGAGACAAACGCAAACTTGAAAAATCGATCGCATTTGCATGCAATGTGGCAATTGATAAAATGAAAGAACTCGCAGCAAAAGAGATGTCAAATCTTACCGGTGGACTCAATATTCCCGGGCTCACAGATTTTTTTAAATAAAGGTTCAAAGGCGTGGAAAGCACCTCGCGGTATTTAGATGCTGTCATTTCAGCATTGGTGCGGTTACCAGGAATAGGGCACAAAAGTGCAACGCGAATTGCATTTTATTTGCTTCGCACAAGCGAAAGCGAGATTGATGAGCTTGTGAATGCAATTCGCACCCTTAAAGCGAACATTACTTCCTGTGAGAGATGTGGAGGGATCTCAGATGCAGCCGTGTGCGCAATTTGCGAAGATGATTCGCGCGATCGTTCCGTCATTTGCGTGGTCGAACAGCAAAAAGATGTTTTGACGATTGAAAAAGCTGGCGGATATAAAGGATTGTATCATGTTCTTGGAGGAGCGATTTCCCCCCTGGATGGAATAGGACCCCAAGATCTTTCAATTGAAAAGCTTTTAAAAAGATGTCGCGACGAACGTATCGCTGAGGTCATCATTGCAACAAATCCAACGATGGAAGGCGATGCGACAGCGCTCTATCTTGCCAAGCTTTTAAAGGAGCAAGGAGTAGAGGTAATGCGCATCGCACATGGGCTTCCGGTAGGGGGTGAACTTGATTTTTCCGATAGTGCCACAATTGCGCGTGCTATCCAAATGAGAACGAAAATGTAAAATTGTTAATGATACTTTCTTAAATTTGTGCATAAAAACTGAATCGGTTATTCGCGAAATGGTGGGTTTGGTGATTTAATTTTTAATATTTCTATTGACAAAAAAAGATGTTTTTTGTGATTATTCCCTTTAATTTTCGCAGGAGGTATATGAGGTGGCGGTAAAGATTCGACTTCAAAGGGTAGGGAAGAAGAAAATGCCCTTTTATAAGGTAGTTGCGGTTGACAGCAGAACCCGCCGCGATGGGGCTGTCATTGAAACGCTTGGCCGATACCAGCCAGTTGTTGAGGGAGAACAATTTGTAATAGATGAAGCGAAAGTCATCGATTGGCTAAAAAAAGGCGCTCAGCCAACTGAAACCGTTGAGCGCATGTTGAAAAGAAGTGGTGTCTGGAATAAATTCAAATCTAAGTAATTCGCGTGGAGGTTGAAAATGGATTATAAAGGTCTTGTGGAGTACATGGTGAAATCGCTTGTCGATAATCCCGACAAAGTGGAAATTCGTGAAATTGAGGGCGAAAAATCGACCATCATTGAACTCAAGGTCACGAAAGAGGATATCGGCAAGGTAATCGGAAAACATGGACGAATTGCGCGCGCGATTCGAACAATCATCAATGCATCTGCCACCAAAACGGGAAAACGAGTTGTATTAGAAATTCTCGACTAATTCCCAAATCTTTTTATCAACTTTCCTTGCGCGATTGCCCTACGGAGCATTGTTTCGGTTCACAGTGGGGTAAGTAAATGCTCTTTGTATGGTAAACGTGCGATGATAATGATTCGTGCGATTATCATCGCAGGCATCCGACTGAAAATGGAGGGAGAATAAAACCCGGTGGATGTTCCTGATTATTTGCGGATAGGAAAAATAGTTGGTGCCCATGGGTTAAACGGACGAGTGCGAATATATGTGGTTACGGATATAACAGCGAGATTTAATCCCGGAAATGTGATATATGGATATCGCAATGGCATCTACGAAGCGTTGACAATAGCAGAATTTGTGCCGCAAAAGGGCAGATTTGCCCTTCTTGCATTTGAAGGGCTTACATCGCGCAATGAGGCGGAACCCTTGAAAGGTGTGGAATTATTTATAGAAGGTCGTACCGCGGCCCAATGGCGGGAAGAGTTGGATGAGGATTCTTTTTATTATTATGAGCTTGTAGGTGTTGATGTTTTTTTGCATGATGAGAAGGTTGGATATGTGTCGGACGTTTTAGAGGCGGGCAGTGGCAATATCTTAATAATTACCCGTATAAATGGGAAAGCCTGTATGGTGCCATTTGTTGAACCGATGGTTGATACTTCCCGCATTACGCAAAATCGGATTGACATATATCCTGTTGAAGGCCTTCTCGACGATGAAGGGTGATGGAGGGGGGAAAGTTTACTTCAGCTTTTTTGGAAATGCGAAGTGATTTCGTTTACAATTATCACGTTATTTCCTGAGTTTTTCGAAAGCCCGTTGAAAGTAGGGCTTTTGGGAAAAGCCATACAAGGAGGTAAGGTTCGCGTTCACATTGTTGATTTAAAAGGATATGCAGGTGGGTGGCACCATCGTTGTGACGATTATCCATATGGAGGGGGAAGCGGGATGGTGTTGCGATGCGAACCGCTCGCAGCGGCGCTGGATGAGGTAAAAGGGGATTTGAAAGTTATACTCACAAGCGCATCGGGAAAGCCTCTGACCCAGCAGATGGTAAAAAAGTTTTATGAGGAGCGCGAATTGTGCATCATCTGCGGCCATTATGAGGGTGTGGATCAGCGGATAGTCGATATGTATGTGGATTATGAAATCTCAATAGGGGATTTTGTGCTATCGGGCGGAGAATATGCTGCTCTATGTATTATCGATGCCGTTTCGCGTTATGAACCGGGGTTTATGGCAAATCCGCATTCTCTTGTGGAAGAAAGTTTTGAAGATGGACTTTTGGAATATCCGCATTATACCCGTCCCGAGGATTTCCGCGGATTAAAAGTACCCCAGGTGCTTTTGAGCGGCAATCATGCAGAAATTGCTCGATGGCGTCGCGAAAAGCGGATTGAGAAAACGCGGTCGGTTCGACCCGATCTTTACGAGAGATATTTATTATCGAATACAAAAGGAGATGGCAATGGATCTGAGAAGAACAATTGAAATGGAACTGAAACCAGTTGATCGCGAATTAAATTTCGAAATTGGCGATACAGTGCGCGTGCACTATCGGATTGTTGAAGGGAATCGCGAGCGAATCCAAGTATATGAAGGCATCGTGATTGCGATTAACAATACAGGGTTGAGCAGAACTTTTACTGTTCGGCGCATTTCGTACGATGTAGGTGTTGAACGGATTTTCCCATTATATTCGCCTCGAATCGCAAAAATCGAAGTAGTGCGAAAAGGGAAAAAGCGACGAGCAAAGCTGTATTTTTTGCGAGAGCGTCGCGGCAAAGCAGCAAAGTTGCGTGAAGAAAAAGGCAAAGTGTATATTCCAGCGACTCATGAAGAACGCACAGAAGAGATTGCCCCACAAAGTGACGAAAAAGAGGGCGCAAATAGCGAATGAGTGATAAATATTTGCGAGATGTAGTTGTAAAATGAATGCATAATGCTCCGAATTTTACGATAGAGCGCGATTTACTTGCAAAAGGGAAAAAGATAATTGCAGGTGCCGATGAAGCAGGGCGCGGGGCCCTTGCGGGACCGCTTGCGGTAGGTTTGGTTATCTTTCCCGACCATGTAATACATCATCCCCCTCGAGAACTGATAGAAACTGTCCGCGATTCTAAATTGCTTACCCCTCAACAGAGAATAGAAGCTTGTAAGATCATAAAAAAGCATGCGCGTTTTTTTGATGTATGCGTAATAAATCATCGCGAAATTGATAGGCTCAATATTAATGGAGCAACGGAATACGCATTGCAAAAACTCGTTTCCCGTGCAAAGATTTTCCCCGATGTTGTCATTTTCGATGGACGGTTCGCATTCGATGTGGGATGCGATTTCGCATCGATTGTAAACGGCGATGCACTATGCATTTCGATCGCTGCCGCGTCGATTTTCGCGAAGGTGCGCCGCGACCGCATAATGGAAAAACTCGATGCATGTTACCCCGAGTATGGATTTGCGCGCCATAAAGGCTATGCGACAGTCGCACATAAAAAAAAGATTTTCGAAAATGGTCCATGCCCTATTCATCGCCGAAGCTATGAGCCGATAAAGACAATCTGTTCGACCAAAAATCCCCATTGGAAGATGCAATAGCAGTTTTCTCACAATAATTTCTCAACAACGAACCCTTTTTTCATTTTCTCCACCATCGTGACGTCCCGCTTTTTGGAAATCGCACGGAAGGGATTGTGTTTTGGAATGATGGATTTAAAGTTTCCTTTTGTTTTGGCAATTTATGCAGCATGGGCAACCCGATGGGGAATTAATAGAAATTTTGTTTAATTATACATTTTTGCAAGGGAAATCTAATTTGTTTTCAATTTGACATTTTTTAACGAAAGATACACGCATAAGATTATTATGAGAAAAATAACTCTCATCGCGCGCGTACAAATTATTTTTTTTACAAGTTTATTGTTGGCTATTGTTGAGCTTTCAGGAGATGAGAGAGGATTTCGCGAAAGCCTTATCGATTTTATCGAAAACCATGCCCAGAAGATGCAATCGAAAACCCCACCCGGCGAAAACCAGGAGTCAAAAGTGCCATATGCGATCCGATACGAAAAGGGCGACTGGGTAAAATATGTCGTTTCGAAACAATATGCACCGAGCATCGATAGCGATGTTGAAAAAAAACTTTTACACATCGAAACGAGCGATGATTCGAACATTGTGTCATATGGTTCGTTGAAGATGGACGTGCGATATGGAAAGTCATATTTTACCAGTGGCAAATACAAGCGCTTCGATGAAGACAAGCCTGTTTCGAAAATCATTCAAGCGGGGTTTTATCCGGAAAGGGAGCTAAAGCTCCATCTCGAAGGAACGGTAGGGAAACGGCTAAAACTTTACATCGATCACGATAGCAGTAAAGCCGATAACCAATACAAGATGAAGTACACTGCCGAAGAGGACAGCGAAGCGATTAGGGAAATCAATGCGGGGGAGATCGACATTAAACTAAGTAACTCCAAATGGGCTGTTTTCGACAACACCGCGCGCAAAGGGCTTGGACTCGATATGACAATCAAAAAAGGTAGGTTGCGCGTAAAAGCGTTTGGGTCTGTGAACAAAGGGGAGGTGGTAGTGGAACGATTCAGGGGGAATTCTGCGGCAAAAACATCGGATCTGCGCGAATACCAGTATGTGAGAGGAAAGTATTATCAACTTGAACCGTTCAAGCGATATGATAATCTCACTTCGAAACCATCGGGTGTGGCGGCATATAATTTAATTACATTTACTTCATCGCCACCTGATCCAAAACGCTATGCGCCATATGCAGTAAATGTTGATCCTGGCTCTTTGGAATTGTATATGGACGATCAAAATCCACATAACAATTACAATGCCATCACGCTCTCTCTGGATGGTGGGAAATACGTCAAGCTTTCCGCTGGAATCCATTATACGGTGAATTTTTCTTCCGGGCTTATTTCGTTTATTGTCGCAATACCAGAGAATGCGCGAATTTTTGCGCTGTACACTCTCAATGGGGGAAATACGGTTTCGTCTGATCCATCGGCGCGCACCGATGTTTTTTTTGGGAAAATTTTTGTGTTTATAAAGTATGGGAGTTCAATAGATGAAGATGTGAATAAAAATTTCGTACTTGATCCTGGTGAAGATAAAAATGGCGATGGCATGCTTAATCTTGATATTTATGAAGTTCGATCGATATATTCCATCGGCGATAGAAACATCCTCGACGATAACTTTCGCATCGATTTTTTGCATGAACAAAATCAACTTACTCGGGCAGAAATTGAAAAAGCGGGACGGTATATTTTAAATTATTCTGATGGCACAATAGCTTTCCATTTGCGACAACCTTTTCAAGCGCTGTTGGGCAATAGTGCACCGCACATTTATCGCGAAAACCAGGGAAATGCAGCACTGCAGTATTCGCGCTATCGATTGCGGATAAATTATTTTCGCGAAGCGCGAAGTTTTCAGCTCTCGCATACAAATATTTTACCTGGGAGCGTTCGAGTGCGCATAAACGGAAGAGAAATTCCACAATCTCTGTACACCGTTGATCATACCCTGGGGTATTTGGAGTTCGTTGATCCCACAAATCCTCTCATTGGATCAGAAACTGACATTGAGATCCGATATGAGTATTTGCCAATTGGGGGTGGGATGCAATCGGTTTTTGCTGGGATTCGTGCGGATTACGATGTAAACAGAAATTTAGATATTGGCACAACAGTGATTTTTTCTCGAAATGCTGGCGGAGATTCAATTCCAAAAATAGGGGGCGAGCCGGAACAACTCCTTGTATTCGAGGGAGATGCAAAATTGTCCATAAGCGAATATCAAATAAGAGAGTTCATTCGTTCGCTCTCCGATATACAGACGGCTTCAGTACCCATTGAGATTAATGCCTATGCGGAATGTGCAAGAAGCTATAAAAATATTAATACTTTCGGCAAGGCTCTCATCGATGACATGGAAGGCGGCGATGAAGTTATTGCGATTTCTCTTTCCGAACGGGATTGGATTTTATCGTCCCCCCCATCCAGCCTTCCTTCTGATGGCTTCCCTGCGTTGGGACAAGCGCATCGGGGTTTGCTTCGATATCTTTATTATCGCAGTCTTGAAAGCGCCGATACGCTGCGCACACTTTCTTTTACTCCGTATGCGATTGAGTACTCAATTAAGCCGGGACCTTACAATGTTGCAACAGGTCATCTCGCCTCGAATATTGTAGAAGAAAGTCATCAGCGTTCGCTTGTATTGGATTTCGATTTTAGTTCTGGCAAAAATTTTGTGTCGGTTGTTACGCGAAGGCTTTCAAATCAACCGGTGGATTTTTCTTCGCTGCAGTACGTTGAGATATGGTTTCGCCCAAGCGGTGGTTTAGGAACAGTTGCGCTGTATATTGATATAGGACAAATAAATGAAGATTCCGATAGCGATAACATGTTGGATACCGAGGATATTAACAACAATGGTTTTTTGGACTACGACCCCGCTGCAGGGATTTTTGAAGATGAAGGGTATCTATTTAATCCTGCTGCGGGAATTTCAACCCGCGTTGGTT
>JAOAAF010000113.1 GCA_026419015.1 Spirochaetota bacterium | reverse complement strand
AGATGTGTATAAGAGACAGGCCTATCCCCGATAAATCGTGAATCGCTGGTGGATATTCGCTTTCGGCAAGTATTTGCAAAATGTTTTCAACTACGGCTTTTTCCCCGAAACGCTCTAAAGCTTTCTGCACTGCATCTCGATATATCAGCTCTTTTGTGGAATCCACATATGTCATTCCAATGTATCCGCAATCAAACTCTGAAAGTTGTTTGCTAATTGCAGCAATGAATCGGCTACCCTTGCGAAGTTTTACTTTCATATCATCGGCGCCCAATGTTCTGTCAAAATCGCACATTGCGGTAATTTCCCCTGTGAATGCAGGTTTCATTTTTTCGAACATTGCGCGAGGATAAATGTGATCAACGTTGGTAATAAGGAATGAGTCTCCATCGAATTCCTTCAACGCGCGCAGCAGCGTAAAAATATTGCCTTTGAGATAGTCGGGATTTTCAATAACGCGGACGCGCGGATAATTTTTCATCCGAAGGTGGTTTCGAAGATCTTCATAGCAAAAACCACCAACGACAATTATTTCGTCGAAAAAATTTGGTTCAAAAAATTCCATAAGATAATCTATGAGTGGCTTCTCATTGACAGTGACCAATCCCTTTGTTCGTGCCTTGGTAACTTCACCAAGCCTGCTTCCTGTTCCTGCCGCAAGCACGATTGCTCTCATACCGTTAATAGCTCCCTAATGTTGGTTATTGTAATGATTGAAGGGTCCAGTGCGAGAAAGTCTTGTGCAGTGAATGTGCCACAAAGGGCAATGAATCGAATGCCATTCGCTTTTGCTTTGTCGGCATCTTTTAACGAATCGCCCACAAATACGAGTTCGTGAGGTAAAAGATTAAATTTTTTCATCACGTAGTCAAAATGTGCTTTCCCTTTTTCAAACCCTTCGCGATATCCCAATACTATATCGAATTCAAGTCTCTCGCGCGCAATAAATTGATCGATGAGTTCTTGAAAATTGTTAGAACACACTCCCACAATATACCCTTGTTTGCGAAGCTCAGAAATTGTAACGCGCACATCGTCGGAAAATTTTTGGCGGAAAAATCCCTCTTTTTTCGTTTCTTCGAAAATGTTTGCGATTTCACGGTTTTTGGGATGGGCGGGAAAAATTATTTCGAGTTGTTGGAAAAAAGGAACACCAGAGGTTTCAAGATATCGACGGCGTGCTTCAGAAAAGCTTATTTCGGGATGGTAATTATGAATGACGTTTCCCGCAATATCGGCAAAGCCACCCATCGTATCAACTAATGTACCATCAAAATCGAAGAGATATGCTTTTATTTTACTTTTCATCTCTACCCCGTTGTTTCTTTTCAAAGTAGAATATGTATGTCAATATTTTTTCAGAATCCTGCTTCGCTATTTTATTTATTGATAACTCATTATTGGTTGACAAATATCAAGAAAGGTTTATTTTGACTCCGATGAATGCAATATAATCCTTCTTTGATGTTTTCCCGCTTTATATTCGGTAAAACTTCATTGACTGAATTATCGTGTTCAATCGCATGGGACAAGACCCATAATAATTTTTTTAGGAGTTTTCCGTATGGCACAAGGAATTGTAAAGTGGTTCAGTGATCAAAAAGGTTTTGGTTTCATCACTGCCGAAGATGGGCGGGACATTTTCGTTCATCATTCAAGCATTCAAGCTGATGGTTTCAAAACGCTTGTTGAAGGAGCACGAGTAAGGTTTGATATTGAAAAAAGCAAGAAAGGACTAAGAGCGATCAGAGTATTTGTGATATAGTTTCACTGACACTTAAAAAAAAGCTGCCATATGGCAGCTTTTTTTATCAACTGCTCCATTGAAAAATGCTTGAGCAAATCGCCCACTGTTGATAAACAACGCACAGAATTTTTTCCGAGGATTTTTTTATGAAACGAATTTTACTAACAGCGATTGCGTTGTTTATAAGCTATCCTCTAATAATTTTTTCCTGTTCAAAAATTCCGCATTTTGAACTTTCGCGATTCATACAACCCGAAATATGCGGTGGATGTCACGATGAAATATACGAGCAATGGAAAACATCAATGCATAATCTTTCGCATGTTGATGAATTGTATCGCGTGGCAGCCTTTCATTACTTAAAGGGCCTTACCGATCCTGATGAAATAAAAGAAGCAGAACATTGTGTAGTATGCCATGCACCAATTGGGTATTTTTCGGGGTTTCCTAAAAAAGTCTCTCAAGAGCGGGATAATGCTTCGAAGATTGCCGAAATTGTAAAAAAGGGTGTGCAATGCGATTTTTGCCATTCCGCGACAGGTGCTTACGCGATATATAATAACCAGATGAAACTTGATCCAGGTTATGGGGAGGCTAATCCAGGAATAAAGCGCGGACCGTTTAAGGATTCCCATTCTGATTTTCACAAAAGTGAATTCTCGGAATTTCACACTTCTTCGGAGATATGTGGAGTGTGCCACGATGTTCGGCATGTTGCCTTTGGTACAAAGCTTGAGACCACCTATGAGGAATGGTCAAAAAGCCCGTACAATGCGAAGGATCCGAAAGAAAGGGTAACTTGTCAGGGATGCCACATGTATCATCGGCCAGGTGTCCCCGCCACAGGTTCGACTGAAAGACCAAAAAATCCAGGCGTAGCAGCAATTGGTGGGCCACCGCGTGAACATATTTTTACGCATTATTTTGTTGGTGGAAACGTAGCGATTCCCTTGCGGCATGGCGATGCACTAAAAGCGAAGATGGCTGAAGAACGATTAAAACATGCGGCAAGGATAAGTATTATTGATTCGCAACTCCATAATCGAAAAATTGGCATTATTATTGAAAATATTGGTGCAGGACATTATTTACCAACAGGGCTCACTGATATTCGCCAGATGTGGCTCGAAGTGGTTGTGAAAGATATAAAAGGAAAAATAATTTTCTCAAGTGGAGTTGCTGATTCAAAAGGATACTTGCCAACTGACACAGTGATTTTTAATACAGTATTTGGCGATGGGAAGGGAAAGGCTGTCTCCAATATTGCAAAGGCACGAGAAATTTTAAAGGATCATCGAATACCGCCAAAAGGGAAGGTGGAAGAATTCTTTGTGCTTCCAAATTTTTTGCCTGAAACAATTGCTGTCCATGCACGATTGCTATACAGAAGTGCATCACAAAAATTGGTGGACGAGTTGCTTGGAGAAGGGAAACTTCGTCTCCCGATTGTGGTAATGGCAGAAGTGAAAAAAGATATATCAGTTAAGAAGCAATAAAATGCAGAAAAAAGTTTGTGAGCGTAACAGCGATAAAAAATTTTGTTCTTTTTGTGATCATACGGGCATTGTGCGGCACTCGTATTTCGAACATACGGGTGAAATGCCGATGGAACCGTGCCCGCATTGTATAGTCCCGCATTGCCGCTGTGGGGGTGAAGATCCTTATTATTATTTCGATGATGGGATTAAGGAATGTTATTGCAGACCTATTCGAATGAAAATCGATCTGATTAATCAAATATATCAAAGATCAGGCATCGATAAGAGATACCGTTGGCGTTTTATTAACGAATACCAATCGCGCAATAAGATGAGCGAAGCGGCAAAATTAGCTGCATATGAAATCATTCAAAAGTTTCCGAATGTCGATAAAGGGCTATTTATTTGGGGAAATCCAGGGACGGGGAAAACATTTCTTTCAACAATTATTCTTACAGAGCTTATTACGAGATATGCAATTGAAGGAAGATACATTAAAATTACTCGCGGATTTTTCAATCGACTTCGTTCGACATTCGTGGAAACATCAGAAACGTATGGCACATCTAGTGCAATCGAAAAAGAATTTGCGGAAGTTGATGTGTTGGTCGTTGATGATTTTGGCACACAGCGCGATTCTCCATGGGAACAGGAAACGCTTTATAATTTGGTCGATGCACGATATGAAGCTGAAAAATTTACCATATTTACTTCAAATAATAATCCGCATAAAAGTTTAACCGATATTGCGGGAGGGCGGATTCTTTCAAGAATAAAAGAAATGTGTCGCATTGTCGAAATTTCGGGTCAAGATTTTAGGGATTCTTTATAGGCGTGGCGCGCGTATTTGTGGGTTTAGGTTCGAACTTAGGAGATCGATATCAATATCTTGCTAAAGCGCGATGTATGCTCGCGAATCTTGAAGGTTTTCGAATTCTCTCTGAAAGCAGTATTGAAGAAACTGACCCGGTTGGATATGTTGCACAGCCAAAATTTCTCAATCAGGTGATTATGGGTGTCACGGAACATCCTCCGGAAATATTGTTACGCTTTTTGCTGTCAATTGAAGCGCAGCTGGGAAGAACACGAACGATAAAAATGGGACCACGAGTTATCGATCTAGATATTTTGCTTTATGAGGGAGTAGTTGTACGCACAGATGAATTGACGATCCCACATCCGGAAATACGGAATCGGCCATTTGTGATGAAGCAATTGCTCGAACTCGATGAAACGCTGATTGATCCCACAACGGGCGAAAAATACATGGAGGTGTACAAAAATGCCACGAATCACAAATATTAATGACTTCAAAAAAGCAAAGAGTGAAAAGCGGCCAATTTCAATGGTAACATGTTATGATTATCAAATGGCACGCATTATTGCAGAAACTGAGATTGATTGCATATTAGTGGGCGATTCCGTCGGCATGGCCTTTGCTGGATATTCGAATACTATTCCCGTCACGCTTGAACAGATGATTTATCATGTAGAAATTGTTCGCCGAGGGGCCCCGAATGTTTTTCTCATTGCCGATTTGCCGTTTATGAGCTATCATGTGTCGATTGAAGACACGCTTCGCAATTGTGGAAACATTATGAAAAAAACGGGTGCAAATGCGGTCAAGCTGGAAGGGGGGAGGGATTTTGTCCCCGTGGTTGAAGCGTTGGTGAAGGCATCTATTCCAGTAGTTGGACATTTGGGCCTTACGCCTCAATCAATTCACAAGTTAGGTGGATATACCGTGCAAGGTAGAGATGAACAAAAAAGGAAGGTAATGATTGAAGATGCAAAGATGCTTGAGGAGGCGGGTGCGTTTTTATTAGTTCTTGAAATGGTTCCTGAACAACTCGCTGCTGAAATCACATCGATGTTAACGATTCCGACAATTGGAATTGGAGCGGGAAGATATTGCGATGGGCAGGTATTGGTGATTACCGATTTGCTGGGGATGGATGAGTCGTTTAATCCAAAATTTTTAAAAAAGTATGCAAATTTGCACTCAGTGGTGAAATCGGCGCTTTCGCAATATCATCATGAAGTTGTTTCGAGGATATTTCCGGAAGAAAAAAATGTATTCAAATGAGTTTTCAATTTATTTTGACATTTTTCGACCTTTACGATATATTTTACTATTGCAAGCAAGAAGGAGAGAAACACAGTTAATATGTTTCCCGATGAAACCTTAGAACCGGATGTGCAATTCGAAACGGAATTTCTTGAAAGCGATCTCATATCCATTGATAAAGCGTTGCCGGGACAATTATACATTATCCCCATACGGTTTCGTCCTATTTTCCCAGGGATTGTAACACCTCTTATAATTTCTGCGGGAAGATTTGCTGAATCGATTGAGAAAATTATTTCCAGCAGCATGACAGTCGGACTTGTATTGTTGCGCGATGATGATGCAGCCGAAATTCGAATGGCCGATCTTTATTCTTTTGGGACTGCAGCAAAAGTGCTAAAAAAAATAAATCTCCCCGATGGGGGAATAAATGTACTAATAAACAGCGTGAAGCGCTTTCGAATTTTAGATACTGTTTCTGAAAAGAAACATCTCATCGCAAATGTTGAATATCTTGATGATTGCGATTTTCGTCGCAATGTGGAATTAAAAGCACTTACGCGAGCAGTGTTGTCGCAGCTTAAGATGTTGTCGGAAAATAATCCCCTCTTCACGGAAGAAATGAAATTAACAATGGTGAACGTTGAGGAGCCAGGAAAAATTGCAGATTTTGTTACATCGATTCTTAATCTCGAAAAGCACGAATACCAGGATATCCTTGAGACCCTTTCGGTAAAAAAACGACTCGAAAAAGTGCTTCGCCTTCTTAACAAAGAAATGGAAGTTCTCAATATTCAAAAAAAAATACAAAATCAAATAAATGAGAAAATCGACAAACAGCAAAGGGAATTCTTTTTACGCGAACAGCTTAAGATAATTAGAAGTGAACTCGGTTTAGATGAAGATGAGAAAAATCGCGAAATACGGGAGATGCGGAAGCGTGCCGAAGCGTTGCAACTTGTTGGCGAAGTAAAAGAAAAAGTTGAGGAAGAAATTGAAAAGTTGGGAATGATTGATCCAAATTCGTCTGAATATGCAATTACCCGTAATTATGTGGAAACAATCTTATCGCTTCCATGGAATATAAAGACCGAAGATATTATCGATTTACACCGTGCAGAGAAAATTTTGGAAAAAGATCATTATGGCCTCGATGATGTAAAGAAGCGCATATTAGAATTTTTAGCAGTTCGGAAACTAAAATCGGATGCTCGGGGCTCCATCATTTGTTTGATAGGTCCTCCTGGCGTGGGCAAAACTTCACTTGGACGCTCCATTGCGCGCGCGTTAGGGAAAAAATTTTTCCGTGCTTCTTTGGGTGGGATGCGCGATGAGGCTGAGATTAAAGGCCACCGAAGGACATACGTTGGTGCTATGCCTGGAAAGATTATTCAGGGATTAAAGATTTGCAAATCGCGCAATCCAGTATTTATGCTCGATGAAATTGATAAATTGGGTCAAAGTTTTCAGGGGGATCCTGCGTCGGCCCTATTGGAGGTTTTAGATCCTGAACAGAATAAAGAATTTCGGGATCACTATCTTGATGTGCCATTTGATCTGTCTGATGTTCTTTTTATCACCACTGCGAATACTCTCGATACGATTCCTCGCGTACTTGCCGATAGAATGGAAATCATTCGCCTTTCGGGATATATTGCTGAGGAGAAGTATCACATTGCAAAAAAGTATCTGATCCCTCGTCAACTCGAACGTCATGGTTTAGTAAAAGGCGATGTGCGAATAAATAAAGACGGTATTATGTTTATTATCCATAGCTATGCTCGTGAAGCCGGAGTTCGCAATTTGGAGCGACAAATAGAGCGAATTTGCAGAAAAACTGCCTTGTTGAAATTGAAAAAACAAAAATTACATGGTAAATACCTTTCGCGAGAACAAATCAAAGCATATCTTGGGCCAGAACTATATTTTGAGGATGAAATAGATTCCATACTTCGTCCTGGAATTGCAGTAGGGCTTGCGTGGACAGAATTTGGTGGCACGACACTTACCGTTGAATCGATTGCGATAGCGGGAGGAAAAGACGGTAGGTTAACGCTCACAGGTCAATTGGGAGATGTTATGAGCGAATCGGCAAATATCGCCTATAGTTATATTCGATATTACCTGAATGGAGATGAGAAAGCTTCTGCAGTGTTTAAGGATAATATTATTCATCTCCATGTTCCAGCAGGAGCAACTCCAAAAGATGGTCCTTCAGCAGGTATTACGATGGCATCGTCAATTTTTTCTCTCATTACTGGTAAAGTGATGAAACGCAAAATGGCAATGACAGGTGAACTTACCTTAAGTGGAAGGGTATTGCCGGTAGGTGGTATAAAAGAAAAAGTCATCGCGGCACGCCGTGCGAAGCTTACGAATGTAATTTTGCCGTATGAAAATCAAAAAGATATCGATGATATCCCGCAGTATATTCGTAAAGGGATGACTTTTTATTTCGTTAAGGAAATGGATGAAGTCATTTCGATTGCGTTCGAGGGACATGCAAAGAGAATATGTACTCGGAAAAGTTGAAAAATGAAGAAGAATTCCATTGAAAATTATTGATAGGATCTGGTTATAAGGATAGGTGGAGTAAATGGCAATTAGAAATATAATGGAAGATGTCGTCGCATCGGTGGTGTACGAAGTGCTTTCCAAAGAAAAAAAAGTGGAGTATATCGAAGTTTATTTTGATGATATCGTTGCATATGTGTTAAATCGAATCCCTCCGAGGTATGTAACAAGCGAACGAGGTATTCTGCACGATAGAATAGATTTCTCACGTTCAGCACAGCGGCGCAGTGATATTTTATTTCTCGTTCACGAAGCGATGCGATTTGTGCAATCGAGAAGATCAACGCCATCCCCACCTTCGAGAATCGATGAATCTGCAAAAATGAAATTTTTCCCTCACGTGCTCGGTGAAGTGTTAGAAGAAACCACTTTTAATCCTATTAGCGGAATTGAAATATCGCTTCTTTATAATAACCAACATGCGCAGATGATCGATCCCAATTGGCCAAATCCATACAAAACGAATAAAGCAACGAAGGGATTTTTTCATTTTTGGCCTAAATTCATTGAAGGCGAAATGGACGAATTTTCACCAATTGAATTTGTGCTTCGTTTTTCACATCCCGCATTGGAGGAATTAGAAACCCGTTTTTCTTTAAAAGCAGTTACAAGCTTTAATTTAGGAAATTCGCACGTGCTCCCAATTACGCTTATGAAGACAAAGGAGGGGGTTGATGCATCGACTGTTTTCGATTGCGAATGAAATTTCCATGGCATTTGGTATATTCGTTTTTCTATTCTTTATAAATACAAAGCTCAAAGCTGAAGGGAATAGCACATCAATGGCATTTGTCACATCTGTTGTCTCCGATTATTCGTTTGACGCGATGCGCAATCCCGCTCTACTCGGATTACATAATTCGAGGTATTCAGTTGGCTTTTTCATTGGTTCTGGACCGCATGCAACTGTAGATGTCGATGTATATGACAGCAATATGAAATTCGATTCAATGAGCGAATTCATTGTGCAATCCGGGGCGGCATTTGTATATACAACAAAATCATACGCAATAGGCCTTGCAATTTCAAATATTAGCCAGGAAAATTTATATAAAAGTTCAGAGAGCGAGTTAGCATTGCATGCTTACCTCGAAGATGCAAAAGCCGATATCGAAGCATCAGCAACAGTTGCCGAGAAAATATATGCACCCGCAATCTACATTGCGATGGCATTTCCTATTGCACATACGCTATTTTTTGGAATCCAGGGAAATGCGGGCATAAAGAGAAAAAATTTAAAGCAACATGTGGATGGTACTATATTTTTTTCAATTCCACAATATATCCATTCGGATTTTCATTCCCAAATGAAAGAGTACATTTTTGAAGCAGGAGCAGGCCTGTTGAAAAAGCTTGAACGTGGTCATGTCGGATTATTTCTTCGTAGCGGGAAAATTAGTTCTTCAACGGTAAAAGGAGAATATCTTGCAAGCTTCGTTCCCGAACAGCATCAACAAGCTACAAATCCTTTGCGTTATGTTTCTGGGATGAGTCTTGTCGCTGGTTTTTATATCCGACCATTAGAGCTGTTCGGATGTGCGATAGAAAGCGGGTATCGCTTTCCCGCAGAATATCGCGATAACACAATTTCGGAAGGAGATGGAAGCCTTCAAGAGCAAGCGTATTTGCAACATGTCGGCGAGCGATACGATTTGAAAGCAGCATTTGAATGGCTTGGCATTGCACCTGTCTCTTATACAC
>JAOAAF010000112.1:9432-9675 GCA_026419015.1 Spirochaetota bacterium | reverse complement strand
CGCCAATACGCTCCTGCCACAGAGGTAAGTTTGTATGCTTTTATCCACGAGGTGCGGGGCAAATGAGGACCGCGGCAAAGATCAACAAACTCACCTTGCCGATAAACAGAAACGAATTCGCTGTCGATTTCCTGTAATAATTCCACTTTATAAATTTCGCCTTTTTTTTCAAACAACTCGATAGCATTTTCGCGTCTCATTTCCTCGCGGACAATCTCAAGATCCTCCTCGACGATTTTTCCC
>JAOAAF010000112.1:0-9422 GCA_026419015.1 Spirochaetota bacterium | reverse complement strand
ATATCGAAATCGTAATAAAAACCTGTTTCTATTGCAGGTCCAATGGTATATTTTGCATCAGGATACAATCGCTTTACTGCTTGGGCCATCAGGTGGGATGCTGAATGCCAAAATACCTGTCTTCCTTCTTCGCTATCGAATGTAATGACCTCAAATCTCGCATCGTTATCGATTTTCGTTGAAAGATCGCGCAAGGTCCCATCAACTTTTATTGCAACAGCGCGTGCTTGTAACCCTTTGGATATTTCCCCCACAACATCATATCCGCACATCCCGCTTTCTACGCGAATTTTTGATTCATCGGGAAGAGTAAGTGTGATTGTATTCATTATTAACCTTCATCGCACCGCAATAAGTGATAAAAAACCTCACAGGGCTCTGTGAGGTATATTTCCCTCCAATGAGTGGCAAAAGCGACCATACATTGCGAAGTATCTAAATTGCCCCTCCGACCAATGTGGGCGATATTGGAGTTGAACCAATGACCTCCTGCGTGTCGAGCAGGCGCTCTAACCAGGCTGAGCTAATCGCCCCAAAAGACTTTTTCACTATTTTTTTTAAACAATCATTGTCAAGAATTTTTTATAACTTGCCATCTAATAAACTGGAACAAAAAAATTTTATAATTACGAAACATTTTCCTCACGTTGCGATGTGCAAGATAATCGTTCTCTATTTTCGGCAGCAAAGCGATTACAATAACGAGCGCAAAATATTTATTCTGATTTATCTAAAAAGTACAACGATTTTATTTCATCAGTGGGAATTCTCCCCGCGTGGATTATTTCAAGCGTATTATTCGAAATATCGATCACCGAAGGAAGCGGATGTTTCTTGCAAAATTCTTCTATGATTAAAATTTTATCGACAATATTTTTAAACGTGGTAATAATCGATTTCTTTTTGTAAATTGATTCTGTCGGGGCATGCATAACAGGTGCATAATAAAAAATTTTTTCTGCTTTGGATAAAATTCCCAATAAAAATTTACTTTTTGGGAAACGAATTTTTCTTTTCGTATGTCCCTCATCTTTTACCGATCGCATATATACTGAAATTTCCCCTGGCCAAATTCTATTCAAAAAATCGTAATCTGCTTTTGAGTACATTACAAGTTCATCGAGCATTTTATATGACGAAACAAGAGCAACAATATCAGTTGGTATGCACTTCGATTTCGATACGGCCTTTTCGACTATTTTTTCGTTTAAGCTCACAATCCCATAAATATAATCCACCGGCAATACCACACTTCCCCCTTCTAAAAGGGTTTTAAGAACCTCCTCTGCGACGGTTTCTGGGAGGTCGCCATCTTTTTTTAATCTTTTTAGTTGGATAATTTCTGTTTCACAGGTTTTCATCTTTACACCTTGCAGTGTCACAATCTACAATATCGCTTAAAAGTTTTTGGACAATATAGCCCGCACAATTAATCGGATTGATGCGATAAAACGCAAAATGAGCGTGAAGGCATTTTATTGCTGATCCATCTTTAACCCCACCCACTCCACTGTCAAAAAACTTAATCATTTCTTGCGGATACATGTCGGAAAAAAAATCCTTATATAATTTTTTACGAACAAAATACATATGCGAATGTGCGCTACGCATCCATTCCCGTGCCACCCGATTGCTATTTATAAACTCTGCTATCTTTGAAATATAGCCATTATTTTCAAGCTTATGAATTACATCATTGCAAAAGGGACACGTGAGCCAAAATACATTTCGAAGAGCTTCATAATTGATTGTATTTACGCCTTCAAAACTTTTTATCGGTGAAAGAACAATAATTCGCGGATATCCGTAAATACATCGCTCAGCTACTGCGCACATTAAAACTTCCTGAGAACGCAATTGTTTTGCAACAACAACGACATCGGAAGTGGTAAAATTGTGATATTCCAATTTCATTTATTCATCCTTCTTCGCACTCATCCGGATAATAAATATTGTAAGTACTGCTACTGAAAATAAACCCCAGAAAATCCTCAAATATTTTAACTCCACATCTAACACATCAATGCGATTAATTTTTTCAGCTTCACGCTTCGACGATGGCGAATCGGTTGTTACAAGCAACACCTTTTCGGATGAATTAACATATCCCGCTCTAAAAAGATCCTCAGCAAAATAATTTCCTTTTTCATACCTCTCCTTAAGAAGGCGCAATTGTCTATTTCTTTCTTCCAACTGTTGTATACGGCTATAAATATTTTGTTTTTCTTTATGCAGCCGATATCGCTCTATCAGACCGCTTTCCCCAAGGATAACACAATAAAAACCTATTAACAGTGCAATAACAATGAAAAAAATTCGCTTCTTCGACATTCATGTGTCCCTTATATCACAATAACTGCTATTTTTATTTGATAGTACAGCGAAGTCATATTCCTTTATTTACAATATGCAGAATAACCCATACAATACAAGTAATGCAAGCACTTTTTACAAATCGATATCATCCTTTTTTAATTGGCGTATTCGCAAAATATCTTGACTAATTTACAAAATAAAATAAAAATTCCATCCATATTTTTGGAACAGCAAAATTTTAAGGATAAATCTGGGGATCTAATAAAATGGCAAGGCAACGGAAGAAAAAAGTCATCGACAAGAAATTCCAATACTCAATTGCAATAAAAGCAGCTGCTTTCCCTCTGATTACACTTCTTTTGATATCAGGGGTTCTTTTATATTTTGCTATCGATAATAATAATAAGATCAAAGAAATTAACACGAATCAAGCAGCAATTATCGATGCGTTTTTATCTATTCCGCAGTTGGTAGATCCACAAAATTCTTACACCAAAGAAGCAAATCAACGTTTTCAGGAAAATCTCGGCAAGTCGCGTGAAATTCAAAGAAATATCCGTTTTGTTCTTTATTTTCTCATCATTATGACAGCGCTTCAAACTATCGTCATTTTCTCTCTTGCAATATCCCTTACTCATCGAATTTCAGGCCCAATCTATGTGATGTCCCAATATTTAAAAGATTTGCGCAAAGGAAAAGAACTCCGATTTCGCCCCTTACGCAAAAGTGACGAATTTCAAGATTTTTATAAAGAATTCTGTGAAACAATAAACCATATCCTCGAAAATAGAAAATGAAGTAATTTTTCCAATCATACATTGCTTGGGTATAAAACCACAGGCATTATGTAGAATTTCATTTTAGTGTTATTTTTAATTTAACGAGTTGTCGGCCACTCGGAATATTTACATCAGGTGAGCTTATTGTCAGCGCATTGCGATTGGTAAAATATTCTCGTATTTCAATAGGATAACGGTGGAGCGTTTGTTGAATATGACTGAGTTTTTCAGCAGGGGCTTCTATTAAAAGATAAGAATCGGATACCTCAATCACAGTTGCACCCACAGCGCGAACAGCATTCATTGCATCTACTATACGATGGAATTCTAAATTCGCGTGATTCCCCCCACGATATTCATTTTTTTGAGCGGAAAAATCGTTTCGCATCTCAACGCGAACAAATACAATTCCAATAAACACCACAGCAACTGCCGCCGCAGCTGGGAGCAAAACGTACCTCTTTTTTCTGTGCTGTTTTCTTTGTTCATTTGATTTATAGTGATTCACAATGCGTGCCATTATTTTATTCGATAAACTTCGCGATGAAGAAACTTCATACACACAGAGAGATGCCAGAATCATTCTCATCTTCTCAATTTTCTCAAGCTCGCGTTTGCACTGTGCGCATTCCTTTAAATGCGCCTCAATGGAAAGCTTTGTCGATGAAGGGAAAAAATCGCCATCATGATATCGCGACAAAACTTCGAATGAAATATGCTCACTGTTCATAAAAGTCCTTTCTCCTGCAGGCGTTCTTTTAGCTGTTCCCTCGCTCTGTGAATGCGAACTTTCACATTTGCAAGGGTAATGCCCAATACTTCAGCAATTTCATTATACGATAATCCTTCAATATCGCGAAGGATTAATATTTCGCGATAATCCTCTGGGAGCTTGTATAATTCCTCTTTTACAATGCGAAGCGAATCCGAATCGATGACAGCTTGTTCGGTATTGATGCGCTCATCGGCAATTGGCAATTCACCCGTTTCTTCATAAGCTTTTTCAATAGAAAACGTTTTTATTTTATTCAATTTTCTTCGATAATTCTTGCAATAATTGGCGGTGATGCTGAAAAGCCATGTTGAAAATTTAGAATCACCGCGAAAACTCTCTAACGATTCAAATGCCATCATAAAAATATCCTGTGTCACATCCATTACTTCATCGGGATTGTCAAATTTCGCACGCACATACCTTACCACTCGGTTTAAATACCGCTCGATGAGTATCGAAAAAGATTCGTAATCACCTTTTCGAACCCTCTCCACAATCTCTTTATCGCTTATTTGTTCTGACATTAATAATACCATTCTGTTACATCGTTTTGTGGGAATTCAAAAACAATTATCCTCTAATTTTTATAAATTTTCGCTTTCCAACTTTTAAAATGCCTTCTGTGGGGAGAGAAATCTCCATCTCGTCATCGGCAACTTTCATGCCTTCCCAGCATACTCCCCCTCCAGCAATAAGGCGTCTCGCCTCGCTGCTCGTGGATGCAAGCTTCGTTAAGGTTAAAAGTTTAACAATCCAAATTTTCCCTTTTTGTTTTTCATTATCGGGAATAATGTATTCCTGAATTTCATCGGGCAATTCTTTTTGGACAAAAACTTTATTAAACTCTTCCTCTGCGCTCTTTGCGGCTTCCATTCCATGGAATTGCGCACAAATTTCACGAGCAAGGCGTGCCTTCACATCCTTTGGATGTACCGTCCCATCGCGAATTCCCTTTCTGTAATTCTCTATTTCCTCGCGGGGCACATCGGTTACCAGTTCATAATATAAAAACATGAGATCATCAGAAATTGACATAATCTTACCAAAAATTTCTCTCGGGGGTTCATCGATACCGACGTAATTGTTAAGCGACTTACTCATCTTTTGGATGCCATCGAGCCCTACAAGCAACGGTACCGTCATGATAACTTGAGGTTCTTGACCATACTCGCGTTGTAGATCCCTCCCAACCAGTAAGTTGAACTTTTGGTCTGTCCCTCCAAGTTCAACATCCGCTTTCAATACCACAGAATCATAACCTTGGACGAGTGGATAGAGAAATTCTAAAATAGTGATAGGAATCCCACTTTTGTATCGCTTGTTAAAATCATCGCGCTCAAGCATCCGCGCAACATTGTATTTTGCAGTGAGAGAAAGTACATCGGAAAAACTCATTGGTGCACACCACTCGGAATTAAACACCACTTTCGTTTTCTTTTCATCGAGAATTTTGAATACTTGGCGTTTATACGTTTCTGCATTTTCAAGTACCTGTTCTCGCGTAAGCGGTTTTCGTGTAACAGAACGACCCGAAGGATCGCCAATCATGCCAGTAAAATCGCCTATGAGAAACACTACCGTATGCCCCATATCTTGGAAGTGTTTCATTTTTCGCAATAGCACCACATGCCCAAGATGAATATCTGGTGCAGTCGGATCAAATCCTGCCTTCACTATAAGCGGTTTTTGCTCCCTCTCGGATCTTTCAATCTTTTTCTTAAATTCATCGAAGGGGATTATTTCTTCAACACCGCGAGTAAGCAGTTCAATATTATTTCGAATCATTTCCAACTCCTCGAGTTCGATGTGGGAAAGGTAATTTTCACGCTTTACGAACGAAATCCAAACAATATAACTTCTGTCAAGAATAATCGCCAGGTATATATAAAAGCGAAATCGCCTGCGCTGCAATGCCCTCTTTCCTTCCGGTAAACCCAAGCTTTTCGGTTGTTGTCCCTTTAATGCCTATCCTATCTACGGAAAGCCCACCGAGTGCCTTTGAAATATTGTGTTTCATTTCTGGAACCGCTGGCAAAATTTTCGGTTCCTCGCATACCACGACAGAATCGATGTTGATAATTGTAATTTTCTTTTGTTGTAATATCGCATATACTTTTTCAAGAAGAATTATGCTTTTTATATCTTTATAGGCTGCATTGCTGTCTGGGAAAAGTGCGCCAATATCGCCCTCATTCGCAGCACCAAGAAGCGAATCGATTATTGCATGGACCAAAACATCAGCATCAGAGTGCCCTCCAAGCCCCTTGGGATATTTCACATCAACCCCTCCCAAAATGCACGGACGTCCTTCGCAAAATGGATGAACATCAAATCCTATTCCAATTCGCAATTGCATAAACGCGTTCACAGTATACCTCCAATATTTTTTATCGCTCCAACATCTATTCTTAAAAGGAAGCTGTGGCGTAAAGCGATTTGTTTGGAAAAATATGAAATAATTTAAAAATAATTTCTAATTTTGACAAAAAAAAAGGACCCCGGCGGGGTACCGGGGTTGAGGAGGTTCCATCGAGTTTCAAGGAGGATTAAAATGAGGAGATATGATATCGCGTTTCACAATAATTTGATAGCACGCATTTTAAAATGTTACAATTTTTTTATTAATTTTTTCATTACAAAACTTGATAATAACTATTTTTGAACACCAAAAAAAGTTGCGTTGGGAAGTCAGGAAATTTTATAAACTATTATTTCATATTTTAAAATCCATATTTCAAAGAGCTTACCATGGAATATTTGAAAAATTCCCAAAGCGAAAACGAGATTATATATTGCTATTCATGCGGTAAAATGCTCGACCTTTTAACTGCAACGATTTCAGATACTATTGAAGATTCAATTTATACTTGTTTAGGTTCAATTAAACAAAAAATCTTCGTTTACGGAAAGTACACTCATTCAAAATATGGTGCTCCTATTCTGACCGGTACTTATTCAAAAGAAGAATGCACAAAGAAAAAATGCACTACTAAACGGTGCACTTTCGCACATTTTCCCCACATATTCCGCTCACAGGAAATATTTTTGCGGAAACGATGCACAACTGCGAAATTTTCGCTGCATGTGCGGTGAAGAACTCATTGCGCTCAACTCACATCGCCACTGAGAACTTTTCAGAATGGAAGATGGTGAGTTTCTCAACTATATACCGAAGCTTCTTGAACTTACATAACGCGAAACCGGAATGGCAAAAATTAAAACACCCATGACGGACATAAGTAGCAATTCTATTCCCAACATGGGGAGAAAAACTGTAGTCCCAACCGAACCGATGATGGAACCAAAAAATTCCATCGAATCTAAATTCGATGCGGTGGTTTGATAGTTTCCTTTTGAAAGCAGAGAAAAAAGTGCTGGAAATGCAATTCCACACAAAGTCGAAAAAACTATCAAGATTGGCCAGAAGAGAAATTCGCTCCCGACATAAGTAAAAACAAATAATGCGCCCAAGGTAACCACCATTCCCACCTTTATTCCTACCAGCGTTTGAATGTTAAATCGGGTCGCTAAAAAGCTTCCAACGGTTAGCCCCAACATAAACAGCGCATTTATGAGCGATATTCGATAGTACACTACGCCATAGAAGTTTTGATACAACATTATCATGATCAGAACACCCGCCATGCTCGACATACCAATTACAAAAATAAGAAAACTTCCCGCAAACTGCAGAAAACCGTGTTTTTTCAATACCCAAGAAAGAACAAGCGCAGTAATTGCCAAAAGAAATATTAAAAAATATTCATAATTTTTTAAAATGCCATACAAAAGAGAACGTTCCTTTGCTGCCGAATGCAAAATATAGCGCCAATACGCAAAAGGTTGTCGATCGGTATTTTCTGCGATATGCGATGCATAAGGAACTACGGTATTATTAAAGTACTCTATACGCGTTTTCTCAAAAAAAACCGAAAGTTCTGTAGGAGAAAAATTTTCCAAGAGTGCAGTTTCAATCGGCATTTTTTTCAAAGCCATCGATCTTTGCGAATAGTTCTTCAAAATCCTTTCGGGATCTAAACTCACCGAAGGGTTGCCATTGACCCCTACCAAATATATTATCTCTCCCGATGTTTTTAAATGTGTCGGAAATACCTTCGAAAAACTGCGATATATCGAGGCAAGGTAGTCTCGTTGTTCGCGTTCCAAGGCACTTGAAAATCCACTCAATGAAGTGATAAAGATGCCATCCGATTTCAGTTTTTCTCGGCACATCTGAAAAAATTCTTTTGTATAATAGCGATTTAAATTCGCATTATGCGGGGGAGGAGGAAAACATATTATCATGTGAAAGCGTTCATCAGAATTCTTTAAAAAATATCTTAAATCTTGAGATATTACAGCAAGGCGATTATCTTCGGGACCTGTTCGATAAAAGCGTATTCGATACGGTTCAATTGTTCGAAATAATTTAGGATCTATTTCAAAATATGCGAGAGTGGATATATCCGTTCTAAGCAAATTGTAGGGTAAAGAACCTGGTCCTGAACCAAACAAAATTAACTCCTCATTTTTTTTCCCATTTCTTAAAGCTTGAATGAAATGAAAAAGGTGGCGTATTTCATAACGATCGGGTATCGTATAATACAATACGCCATCGCCATATACGCTTATCTGTTGGTCGTTATATCCAAGAAATATTGTTTGATATTTAGTGCGATCGTATCGAAGCAATGTGCTAGCCTGTGTTTTGTTCCACACATATCGAAAAAGCGTTCTTTCGACATCCTCTGAAAAATAGAACAAGAAACAAGGGATTATTATCAACCCTGCGAGCCATTTCTTTCCCGATTGCGCAATGAATATCGCAAATGCGCATGCGATTAAAATCGCACAAATGCCCATAGGATTTAGTAACTCGATGAATACAAACGAAAATAGAATTCCTCCAACGCATGCACCAAACGACTCTATTAAATAAATCATGCCTCCGGATTTTTCTTTCACGCGATTGGCATAAAGCGTTACCAACGGAGGGAAAAAATATCCCACAAAAAAGCTCACCGGGATTGTGAAAAAGAACGAGAGCGCAAATTCAGCTGTCAGGGGGAAAAAATTTCCCGGTGTTCTTCTCATAAAAATGGGAATGAGATGGATAAAGTGAACAAAGGCAAGCAATACAAGTGGAAACGCAAGATACGAAAGAACAACTCTCTTTTCAAGCACATCGTTCGATGACACAGAGTTAAATCGTGCACCAAAAAAAACGCCAAGGAACCATCCCGTAAAAATAACTCCGATGATAAACTCATTTCCGCGGAAAACAGTCAGTAGTTCTCTAATGAGCAACACCTGCCCAATTGCAGAAGCAAAGCCAATATAAAAAGCCACTGAAAGATGATAATATCGTTGGAACCAACCAAAAGCCGTCATCAAGACCACACTCCCGGGATCATCGTTCGGCATGAAGGACATGCACCGCGAATGAGATAGTTTTCAACTGCAAAAATATTGCTTCGGCGTATCACCATATTCCCACAACGATGACAATACGTGTGTTCGAAACGATGGCCGGGAACATTTCCCACATATAC
>JAOAAF010000111.1 GCA_026419015.1 Spirochaetota bacterium | reverse complement strand
AAGAGACAGCTCCTACGCTGTTGATTTCATCGATTGGGATTGTAAACGATGTACGAAAGTGCCAAACGATCGATTTTAAATATCCAGAAGACTACATCTACCTATTGGGGACAACGGCAAACGAGCTTGGCGGGAGCGAGTACCTCGCGCACATGGGTGAGAAGCTCAGCGGAGAAAAGTTTATTGGTCCCAATGTCCCAAAAGTTGATTCAAAGAAAAATTTATTAGTTTATAAAAAACTTGAACGTGCAATTGCCGATGGTTTAGTTTCATCGTGCATAAGCGTAGAGCGTGGTGGAATTGCGGTCGCCTTAGCGAAATCCGCAATGGCCGGAATGCTTGGGTGTGAGGTGAATATCGCTTGCGATACGCTGCGAAAAGATGTATTGCTTTTTTCTGAATCGCAAGGCAGAATAATTGTCAGCGTTGCACCGCATCATAGAAAGGCTTTTGAATCCACGATGCGCGATGTTCCTTGTGAACTTTTGGGGAAGGTGAGTGAAAAGTTTAATGTCATGATCAAAATAAATGAAGAGGTTGTAGTGAGCATTGGCGGCAATGAGCTTCTCGAATCGTATCGATCGAGGTTTAAGGATTTTTAGGAGGATTTGATGGCACGACCTGTTGTGTGTGTGTTATCGGGTTATGGAATAAATTGCGATGAGGAAACTCGATTTGCTTTTGAACTTGCCGGCGCCATTGCCCGTATTGTGCATATTAACGATATTATCGAAAACAAAAACATGTTGAATGAGTTCCAGATATTTGCTTTCCCGGGTGGCTTTTCGTATGGCGACGATACTGGGAGCGGAAAAGCGCTTGCAAATAGAATAATGAATAATTTGCACGATGAGTTTGCCCAATTTTTAGAACGCGATACGCTCGTTTTAGGCATTTGCAATGGATTTCAAGTGATGGTGAATTTGGGGATTGTGCCAGCGCTTGAAAAAACAATTGGTATTCCCGAAGCAGCGTTGATGCACAATACAACTGCACGGTACATTTGCCGATGGGTGGATTTGGGAGTGGAACCACAAACGCCTTCTGTGTTTGTCCGCGGAATGAAAACACTCCATGTGCCTGTTGCGCATGGGGAGGGAAATTTTTATGCACCGAAACAAACAATCGATGAAATTGAAAAACGAAATCTCGTTGCATTACGATACACAAAGCCCGATGGAACAGAAGCTAAAGGCGAATATCCGTATAATCCGAATGGTTCGATCAACGATATCGCAGCGATATGCGATCCCACGGGCAGGCGCATGGGGATGATGCCGCATCCTGAACGGAATATTTTCTTTACTCATCGCGATGATTGGACGCTGTTACGGGAAAGATATGCTCGTGAAGGGAAAAGCTTACCAGAAGAAGGGGAAGGATTGGCTATTTTTAAAAATGCCGTTGCATATTATCGATAACGCAATGTGGAAAAGTAAAAGGTTCGATGCCAAAACGGTAGAAATTATAATACCGAATGATGAAGGAACGTTTCCGTTTGATTATGGTACGAAAATATCAATGTTGTGAGTAAAATAAATTTTATAAAGGTTTAAATATTATGAAGAACATATTTGCTTCAAAATGGGGTATTGTGATCAGCGGAATTTTCATTGCGATTGTTGCCATTGCGCTTCAAATTAATGGTAATCCCCCCAATATGGGAATCTGTGTGGCATGTTTTGAGCGCGATATTGCGGGCGCATTGGGTTTGCATCGTGTTTCAACGGTGCAATACGTTCGCCCTGAAATTATTGGTTTTATCCTTGGAGCTTTTTTGGCAGCGCTTGTTGCAAGGGAATTTAAACCGCGTGGTGGTTCTTCCCCCGTTGTGCGCTTTTTCCTTGGGGTGTTTTCAATGATAGGCGCATTGGTATTTCTTGGATGTCCATGGCGTGCGTTCCTTCGCCTTGCGGGGGGCGATTTCAATGCGATATTGGGGCTTTGTGGTCTGGCGGTGGGGATTTTCGTAGGAGTAATTTGTTTAAAAAATGGGTATAGTTTGGGGCGATCGAATACGATGAAAGGGATATCGGGACTTGTTTTCCCATTTACGATGGGAGGGATTTTTGTTCTTTCAATTTTAAAGCTTTCTGCGAGTTCAGAGCATGCGCTCTTTTTTAGTGCAACAGGACCAGGCTCAATGCATGCGAATCTTTGGCTTAGCTTTGGTGCCGGCATTGCGGTTGGAGCAATTGCCCAGCGAAGCCGTTTTTGCACCATGGGAGCCTTTCGCGATGCAATGTTGGTGAAAGATTTTCATCTTATGAGTGGGGTTCTTGCTTTATTGATGACAGCAACAATTTTGAATATCGCATTAGGCAAATTCAATCTCGGTTTTGAAAATCAACCGATTGCGCATTCGAATCACTTTTGGAATTTTGCAGGAATGGTGCTTGCGGGTTTTGCATTTACGTTGGCGGGAGGATGTCCTGGTCGCCAGCTTTTTTTGGCAGGAGAGGGGGATGGCGATGCGGCCGTGTTTGTGATTGGCATGATTGTGGGTGCGGGATTAGCGCACAATTTCGCAACAGCAAGTTCATCCGCTGGAGTTGGCGCATTTGGTCCTTTGGCAGTAGTAGTGGGGCTTATCTTTTGTGGTGTGGTTGGGATTTTCATGCGCGAGAAGATGAGCAAATGATTAGATGTGAATGGAGGATGGGATGGTAAAAATCGATGCGCGCGGGCTTTCGTGTCCCCAACCAGTTGTGATGGTGCAAAATGCAACGAATGCCAATATTCGTGAATTAGAAGTGATCGTCAATACAGTGGTGTCAAAAGAAAATGTGATGAGATACCTTTCGAAAAAAGGGTACCATATAAGCATAAAAGAAGAAGGCGATGACTTCATCATCCTTGCGAAACGATAATCTCATCTATTTCGATAATGCGGCAACATCTTTTCCAAAACCGCCAACGGTTATGGAAGAAATGATGAAGTTTATGAAATCCATAGGGGGTAACCCGAGCCGTTCTGCGCATTCTATGTCCGTCGAAGCGAGCAACATCGTTTTTGAGGCGCGAACCAAGCTTGCTGAGCTTTTTGGCGTGAAAAACCCAATGCGCGTCATTATGTGTTTTAACGCGACCGATGCGTTAAATTTGGCAATTCAGGGGTTGTTGACAGAGGGCGACCATGCAATTATGACTTCAATGGAACACAATAGCGTCGCGCGCCCATTAAAAGAACTTGAGAAGAGAAATAAAATAAAAATTACCGTTGTAAAAGCTTCAAATAAAGGGATTGTTGCTTCAGAAGATATTGCGCGCGCGATTATTGATACTACAAAACTTGTCGTAGTTAATCACGGTTCAAATGTGTTTGGCGTGGTGCAGCAAATTGAAGAAATTGGCAAAGTCTGTCGCACTGCAAATGTGCCACTTTTGGTCGATGCCTCGCAGACAGCTGGCGTGATCCCAATAGATGTGGGAAGTGACAACATTGATCTTCTCGCATTTACCGGTCATAAGGCCCTTGGAGGACCTCCAGGTACTGGTGGTCTTATTATTTCAGATAATTTTGACCATTCAACTCTTCGCCCGTTAAGATTTGGTGGAACAGGAAGCTATTCGGACAAAACTTATCAGCCCACTTTTATTCCCGATATGTTTGAAAGTGGAACGTTGAATACTGTGGGTATTGCAGGATTGCTGGGAGGAATAGATTTTCTCGAGAAATACGGCGGCATACAAAAGGTGTATGCGCATAAAAAAAAGTTAACAAAGTATTTTTACAATGCAGCGCGCGATAACATAAGAAAAATAAAATTTTATATCGAACCGGAAATATGCGAAACGGGTGTGGTTTCATTTAATATAGAAGGGATGGAGCCTTCGTTGGTTGCGCAAAAACTATCAGATGAATACGGTATTATGGCGAGGGCGGGGCTTCACTGTGCCCCGATGGCCCATCAAACAATGGGGACTTTTCCACGCGGGACTTTGCGGTTTAGCTTTGGCATCTTCAATACAGAAAAAGAAATCGACCGCGCGGTGGATGCACTCGCTACAATATCGAAGGGGTGATATAATTTATATTGAGCAGATGCGATGGCAGAAAAATCGATTATTCTCTATTACTCGAGCAATTATGCAATATGGACGAGTAAGCTTTTGCACAAACGCGGAATGTACCATAAGCTAATACCAGTGCCACGGCATTTGAGTTCCGATTGCGGATATTGCGTGGAGGTGCGCACTGAAGATGTTCCTATAATTGAAGGGTTGTTGAAGGAATACGGCGTCGAATATGAGCGGATTGAGATGATGTGAAGCACTTTCAAAAATATAGATGGTAAAATGCGACGCGCAGAGATAAGTTGAATACAAGCGGAAAGTAAAAAAGTGCGGTACATTTAGTTTTTCAGAGGAATTTGAAAAAGCATAGCGAAGGTGGTTGTTGCTGGCGATTTTCAGGCATGAACTTTCAAGTGGGAATACGAAGGAGTCTTTGTGAAACATTATTGAGAGATTTGCAACGATTAACAAATAATCTTTTCGGGTTTGCTTTACAATGCACTAAATACCTGATGAAACAAAAAAAGTAAAATGGCTAAAAATCGGGATCTGTGCAACAATGCTGGCAAAGCAAGGACAAAATTATCGCGATATATTAATGCACCTGGCAGAATTGTATGTAACTGCAGAGGAATTAAATTTAAATCCGGATACTGTATTTAAAGAAATGCAGCTTGAAGATTTCAAGGAATATGCTTTAATCAAAGAACGAAGATCTGGCATTTGGAAATTGCTTGATGGGTAAATTATCTCTTGCTTTTGAATATCCAAATTTTGAGGCATTTATTAAATTCCATTATGAGGGTAAGTTTATTAACTTCTCATGAAGTTTTATCCGTAAGTTATTAAAAATATCATTCATCTCAACATCTGGATTATTGTTTATATAAATCACAAGATCAGAAAATGATCCCGAACCTCCAAATATATTCAATGGTTTTCTGGTTAATGATTTCCATTCTTCTGGCGATGCAGTTTCAAATTCATTTATTATTTGCTTTATGCGATAAGCCCTATTGATTTCATTTGCTTTGAGCAATAATTCATGCATTTCAGTAAGCAACAATATGATCCCGGTTATACCTCTCATAAAGATTTCTTCTATTTCAAATTTATCACCAATTCATTTTTATAATTTTATTGACACGCCAATATTGATGTGCTGTTTGATCTCTGCGCTCGGTGTACGAGCTTACCTAAAAGTCATCTTGCATAGCGTGTAGTTTAACTTGGATCAGTTGCAACAACTGCCAACCTCGCCCACGCACCAACCTATCCTGTAGTATTGCAAGCGAGGCGTCAATATAATCCGCTCAATTCGTACAAACGCAGGGAATTCCCTTCATCTATCATGAAGCTTTCAGCCAATCGCTACTTCGAAATGCTGGAATCCAACTCAATCAACTCGCAAACCAAACATAGTTCTCCTCGAGTTCTGAAATTGCTATATCGAGGTCATGACCCAGCAGCCATTGGTCAAGAATCACACTTGTCAGGGGACGATACCGTGCCTGCTCAGAAGGCAGAGTTAGATCGCGCACGCTGGTCATCATCTTTTTTATCTCGCGATCTTGGGATATTTCTGGTCCATTCGATTTCTCGTATGTTTCTTTCGGTTGCAAAGCGCTTTCTGCATTTTTTGAGAAAATCATAATCATTTGATGGCATCATACATCACCAAAATGATAAAATGTGACCTTGAACAGCGCAAAGAAAAAATAGAACACATCCCTTTTTTGCCTCCATCATATTATTGCTTAATTTCTCAAATTGAAAGAGCAACTTGATATAGATGTCCAATTTTCCTAAAACCCTCCTGATCGAAGATCCTCCCTTAACTCGCTTGTGAGATTTTTTGGAATACGAAATCATCCTCAAGAAAGAAGCTTGCCGATTCCAACATCGGCTAATGGGTGGGAAATCTCTCGAGTTTCTGCATGGAATCGCTCATCCCAAATTTGAAGCGATTGAATTATCTTTTCGCGAAGCGAGAGCAAAGCTTTAGATAAAATTTCATTCAAAAGATCTCTAACTGACAAGTCTTAGGTATTCTTGTAGATCGAGTCCTCATATCCATGCTCAACCAGGATCACGAAATGGCTCCAGCGGTGTAATAGCGTGTCGAGTGATAACGGTTTTCTGGCACATTCGGACATTGAAGCAAGAATCTCTGCGAGAGCAACGGTGTCACTTGGAGATAGTTGGATCCGTTCACTCATGTCAACCGCATTCGATTTACCTGCGCGAATAATCTAAACCTTCCGCCCGCATAAAATAGGTTCGGATAATTTCTTCCTTGCTCCGTGCCTACTCGATGATCGTGCAAATGACCTGATTCGTCCGTCAAACACAGGTTTGAATCGCAGCCTTTTTGAACGATTTCAGCATTCAATCGCTTAAATCAGTGTTATATGACTTTAAAGTATTTTGCGCAACTTTTGCTCTCAGGTGAGTAGCGCAAATGCTGTGAGTTTCCCCTTTCGAAATTCCCATTTCGTTTTACCACACTGTACCTTGTTGTTATCAAATATGCTTTTATCCATTTTATAAAATTCTGTTTTGAAACACATATCCCGGCATTTTCCACTTCTTCTTCAGAATTTCACCTCTATGATAATATACCGTATAATACCACCATAAATGGGTTTTTAAGTACATTGATTTATCGTGTGATTATACGTTATCTCCTGTTTATGGATATGTTTCTTAAATGAGGCTATAATTTTTTTGTTTTCCGTTACAATTCATTGATGGATGTGCATCATAGAGAATTTCGAAGAATAAAGAAAATATTTGACACAATCGTGGCGTGTTGTGGCAATACGATTTTTGATAAATAAAAATTTAACGGATTGCAAAACGATGAAAAATTGGAAGTTCAGCAATTATTATTACCTTATAATACTTTTGTTTTTTTTTAGTAGTGGAATTTACTGCCAACAGGACGAAATCCATGGATTTCAAAACAACGGACGCTGTTTGAATACAACCTCCCTCGAAAGCGATCAAACATATCCAATGCAAAATGTTATTCCCCGCGGAAAAAAATATAACATCATACTCTACTTCTTTGAATCCTTTCCCGCAAAATATTTTGATTTTAAAATTAATGGAAAGTATGTAGTGCCAAATTGGCGAAGGCTTTCAGAAAATGCCTTTGTGGCACAAAATCACTATGCAAATTTCCCACTCACTGCAAATGCGCTTTTTTCGGTTTTTGCTTCCGCGTATGATCCCATTTTGAAAGAGCCATTTGAACCAGGGAAGATTAAAAATTCCGAAACGCTTACCCTTGTGGTAAAGAATTATCCTACGATTCCTCTTAAAATGTTGCCAGAAACGTTAAAGGAACATGGATATCGAACGTTGTATTTTCATACGTGGACGCTCGGATATGTCGGAACGCGCCGTTTTTTGCAGCAAAGAAAATTCGATGTCATTATGGACATGCATCAGCTGAAAACTATGTCGCCACACAATCAAAAGCTTGGTTATGGGATCGATGATCGCGCTCTCATTGAACCGAGCATTGCGGTGTTAAACGCGAATAGAAATACACCTTTTTTTGCCGTATATTGCCCGTTGAGCCCTCATTTCCCCTATCCAATTCCCGATGAATCATTCAATATTGCTGGCCCACCGCAGAAAAATGCAACGTTTGAAGAAGATTGCAAGCGAAAATATTTTAATTCGCTCTATTATTCCGATGCTATACTCGGAATGATAATCGATCGGCTCGAGAAGGAAAATCTCCTCGAAGATACGCTTGTATTTGTTTTTGCCGACCATGGGCAGGCATTTTTGGAGCATAAAGGGAATTTTCGGCATCGTTTGGGGATTTATGAAGAAAACGTTCATGTCCCGTTTTTGATTTACAACAAAAAATTATTTCCTTCAAAGATTGAATTCAATGCAGTAACAAGCCATATCGATATTGCGCCTACTGTTCTCGATGTTCTCGGCATTCCCCCTTTGCCTCATCAGGAAGGGATTTCCATGTTTGCGAAAAAGCGTGCCCAAATGGCCATTTTTCAAACCTATGCCCCCGATCACATTATGGGCGTGCGGGATGACAGATGGAAATATCTATTCAATTTTACCAAAAAAATTTCAGAATTGTATGATCTTTCGTGCGATCCAGCTGAACAACACAATCTGGCATCGGAAAAGATTGATATAGTTAGGCGATATCACAAAGTGATTGAAGCATCCTATCAGCATCGAATCAATTTTTATAAGGTTGTGATGAACGGGAATGGAATGATGTAATTCATCGGGAAGCGTTTACCTGCTTGGTTCAATCGAATATTCATTTCGCAAAAATAATGTTTTCGCGCAAAAAAAATTGATGTGCCCTCTTGACGATGGAGTGTTTTTTTATTAATTATTAATATATACTAATAGTCTATATTTTATAAATGAGGGCACCATGCAGTCAAGCGCTATTCAACTTTACAAAAAAAATCATCAAACAACCTGCATTCCATCATCAAAACAGAACCAGAAACGTACGTTGAACATCGTTTCTGTCCAGCGCACGTGCGTCCACGATGGTCCGGGAATTCGAACAACCATTTTTTTCCGCGGATGCAATTTATCATGCATTTGGTGTCAAAATCCCGAAGCGAGATTGTTCGTCGAATTTCCAGGATCTAAGCGCATTTCGGATTCTGAAGTGCTTTCGATAATCGACCGCGATGTTGAATATTTGCACGCAACAGGCGGGGGAGTTACGCTGTCGGGAGGTGAACCGCTGTTGCAACCTTCTGAAAGCTTATGTAAATTTCTTAAAGAACTGAGAAAGAGAAGTCTTTCTGTCGCAGTTGAAACCACGCTGCATGTACCGTGGCGCAATGTTGAAAGAATTGTACCATTTGTCGATTTGTTTCTCGTCGATTTAAAAGTGGTTGGGGATGATGAAAAACATAAACGGTTCACCGGTGCGCGCAGCACTCTCATTCATCACAATATTAAAAGGCTTTTGCGCAAGGGTGCAAAAGTGCAATTTCGAATGGTTATTGTCCCCGGATATAATAATTCTCCCGAAGATATTTTCCGCGTCAGCGAATTTTTAAAATCCCTTGGCTTTTCATCGATTGAGCTTTTAAAGTACCACAATCTTTATGAAACGAAAGCGCAGCGATTTGGTATTGCGATTGAGAAATTGAACATTTCTCCGCAAAAAAGCATTGAAGCGTTGCACGAAGCGATCGCACAATTCAAATCACAAGGCATTGATGTGATATCGTATGATCTCGATTATCCGAGAAAAAAAGCGGTGTTTACCCAACGCGTGTACGATATTCAAAACGATATTCGCGAAAGTGACCACCACCTTTGTTTTGAAGTTGCAAAGTTGAAAACCAAGTTCTATCGCACGCACGGCTTTAAAAAACCAAATCCAATTCATCGTGCCGAGCGGTTGAAATATGTACTTTCAAATAAAAAGATTATAATTTATCCGAAAGAGCTTTTGGTTGGAAATTTTACTTCGAAGCGTAAAGGTGGCCAGGTGTGGGAAGAGCACTACGGCGTTCTTTTCGTTTCTATATTGCATCAAATACATAAGCAAAAACCCGTTCCGTTTAAATGTTCATTTCGCGATAAACTCTCGTTTTATTTTAATATTTTCCCTTTTTGGCTTACGCGAGGCATTCTTGGGCGCGTAAACAAAACGCTTAGAGAATTCATGTTATTGTTTGCGAGAAATTCGGAAATGAATGCTGGTTTTAATAATAATATGGCAGCCATTGCACACTTCATCGTTAACTACGATAGAGTGCTGGAGAAAGGAACAAGAGGCATTATTGAAGAGATCCAAGAGGCAAAGAAGAAAAATCCTGCGAGGAAAGACTTTTACGATGGCATGATAATTTCTCTTGAGGCGTTGGAAGTCTTTGCGTCGCGCTATGCAGAAAAGCTGCGAGAACTTTCGGAAAAAGAAACAGATCCAGTGCGAAGGGATGAACTTCGAAAGATGATGGAAATTTGTTCCCATGTGCCCAAATACCCCGCACGCACATTTCATGAAGCCCTTCAAAGCATGTTATTTTTGCACATTGCACTGTGCATCGAATCGTACGAAAATGCAATTTCTCCGGGTCGACTCGATCAGCTCTTGTATCCGTATTATAAACGCGATGTGGAAGCTGGCATTCTCGACTATGAAAAAGCGAAAGAATTATTAGCGCTATTCATTTTGAAGTTAGATGAGGCAATTCTCGTTAACGATGGCGATACATATCTGCGAATTGGAAGGCTTTTTGAGACGATGTCAACTGATCAAACGGTGACGATGGGCGGAGTGACTCCTACGGGAGAAGATGCAACGAATGACGTGACCTACATGTTGCTCGACATCTGCGAATTGCAGCCGTATGCCGTAAATATGGCAGCGCGCATTCACAAACACAGCCCAAAGAAATATCTAAGGCGCATTGCAGAAGTGTATTTGAATGGCGCCCCTATGCCTGTCTCTTATACACATCT
>JAOAAF010000110.1 GCA_026419015.1 Spirochaetota bacterium | reverse complement strand
GAGCAAGTGATATTTTCAAAATGTTAACTGCTCTTCGCTCATACTTCGATACCATTTCATTGCAAATTATAGCCCGTAATGGTTCCATATCAAAGCAGGAATATGAAATGAAGATTTTAGAGACATTAAAACAGTTAGGAATTCATTACAAAACAATAACACCGGTGGATTGATAAATGGAAAATTTAAGTTCTATCATTGGCTATTTTATTTCAACCACCACCATCAATATCCCACACCCTCCCCCTCTTTTTGAATATCATTGTAAATCGCCGCGCCCTTCTCGTCGAAATATTTTTTAAACCTGAAAGGATTTGTTACCCTATCGCTATTAAAGATATGAAGGTGAAGGTGAGCAATACTTGTGGGGATAGAAGTGCATGCAGTTCCCCTGTGAACAGGGTTGATTTTTCATTTCCCTCACCCCTCCCACACTTTATCAATCACCCGTTTGATTTTTTCCTCGTAGATTTTTATAAGCTCGCGGCCGCCGTCCATCCCCTTCCGCTCGGATTCTATCCGATCTACTAAATAGTGCTATGAGAACACAAATTTCCTCAATTTTAAAACTCATCTATATGTGCACCTCTTCTCCATCCTTAAAAACTTTTAAGCCAGCAATTTCCACCCAATTTTCTTCTTTAGTCAAAGGTTCTGTGGCGATGAGGATGGCTTTCTCATCCCATTGTTTGATCTCCTTCAGGTGTAAATGGTAATTCTTGTCCTTCAAAGTCACCTCTTGAAAGGGGGATTCTCTCTTAACATAATACAGGGATGTATGCCCAAAGGCAAAAAGATAGGTGCCATCAGAAAGTAAAAAGTTAAAGCTCCCCAATTGGCAGATAGTATGTGCCTCTGACTTGAGCGCATGATATATTTCTGAAAGCTCCTTTAATTTTGCAATTTTCTCAAGCAGGTAGCAAAAAGCATATTCCGAATCTGTATCACCTTCTGGCTTAAAGGAATGTAACGGATAGGATTTGATTTTCATTACAGTTCCATTGTGAGCAAAACTCCATTGGTCTCTTCCAAAAGGGTGGGTGTTATGATGCGCCTTGGAACCACAGCTTGCCAATCGAACATGTCCAATGATAATCTTGCTTTTGAAACTGAATTCTTTGCGTTGTATATCAACTTCTGCCAAAGATATTGGTTTTTTTATTATATGTAGCAGTCCATCTTTATAAAAAGCAAAACCATAACCATGGTAATTGGAACTACCTCTAAGTTGAAATTCTTGTATGGAAAAATTAATGTCAACCTGATTATTAGATGATACTCCTAAGAGTTGGCACATTGTTTAGACCTTCAAACTATAGGGCGATTAAAGCTTTTTTCTTATTGTATCTACACTTATTTCCTTATGTTTTATTATTTTATAACTTATTTTGCTTAATTGTCAAGTATTTACTAAAAAAAAATTGATTTTTCTCTGTTTTGCCTGAAGTGGGACATTTTCGTTCTTGCCGTGATGCGATCGCTTTTTTTGCGTGCTTTCATAGTTCTTCAGGTGGTATCAAAGGTTCGACTATGGCGATGAGCGCTGGCACATCTTCTTTCACAATCTGCCACATTCTGACCAGGTCAAGGTGAAAGTAATCGTGAGCGATTCGGTGGCGCAACGCGATGATGTGTGGCCAGGGGATCTTTTGATGTGCTGCATTTGTCTCATCCGAGATCTTGCGCGCTGCTTCTCCAATGTTCTCCAGCGCCTTCGCAATCGCATGTTGGTGCAAAGAACTTTGCCGAAATCCCTCCCAGGTAAGATCAATACTGAACTGGAGAACCTCTTTTGCAGCAATCAACATGTCGAGAAGATTGTCATCCTCACGCCACATAGATAGGCTTCAATGGCTCAAAGGTCACCAGGATATCCACATCGCTGTCCGGTCGAAAATCTTCGCGCAGTGCAGAACCAAAGATGGCTAACTCCACAATATGCCAGCGGCGACAAAAGTCGGAAATGGCATCGCGAGGCAGTTTAATATTAAGCGGCATCCTATCGCTCCACGTTTACAAACATACGTTCCTTAAACAGTGCGTCCAGCGCCTCGGTCGAGTGCGGGCCTTTGGCTTGGGCTTGCGCTTCCAGATACTTTCGTCCAAGCGGGGTTTCGCGGTATTGTTCAGCCAGATTGCCATTCACTTCTATAGTAGCTTCGCCCAAGTTATTCACTAACTCCTTCCGGGCGGCGTTAAGCGCTTCCTGTGCCCGTCCCTGTTTGGCAAAGGCGTCTCGCGCCAGTTCTTCGGCAATAGCTTTGGGCAGGTTTTCGGTGATGAACCGTTCAATCACCGCTCGTTTGTGGTTCATGATACGGTAGATACCGAAATCCAGGTCGGCGCAGTCGAACTGGAACAAGTCACGCAAGAGGGTTTGGAATTTCTCCTTTGCCGATAAACTCATGTATAACCACTCCATAAATTAATAACGCAAGCAATAGTAAAAAATCTCTCCGCATATGCTTACTCTTGTAAATACGAAAGTGAGCAGAAAGCTTTCCAACTAATACTGCTTCATTCAGGCGCTCGATCGCCATTCGTCTTTACAATTTCATTTCTGCAAAACTTACTATTTCAAATTCTCTATTATTTCGAAAAATATTGTGTGTCAATGGTAAAAATTACCTTTCTTGGGGGAAATAAAAACAAACGCGATGATAAATAATACTCCGAAATGTACACCCCAATTAAACCCATTCCTATGGTAATGGGCATGCGCGCGCACGGTGCGCATTGTGTCGGAGCGAAAAAGTTTTTTAAATTCTACCAGCGAAATTCCGATATCGGAATTGTCCTGAATGCATCCTTTCGAAGAACACAGAATGGATTTAATAAATCCCGCCGAGGGGATTTTCTCCAGGCCTTTTTTTGAAGGCATAATCAGCACCTCGCTGGGCAGTTTATGCAGATCCATAATCGATCCTATAACGATTGTCGGGATATGTCAATCCTGCCATGTAAAAAAGTGCTTCAATGTATCGTAAAAAAGATGATTTTTTATTGAACTATCTCACTTATTCGATATGTTTTAAGAACCAATGAATAAAAATCTTCGAAAGCATAAATTTAAAAAAATAAGGTGCAATTTTTATATTAAAAACGTAAAAAATTTTGCGCGCATCTCTTTTTATTTGGTTGACAAAAAAATTTTTTTATTCAAATATTTACATGCTCCATTTGGCTTCGCGTAAAAAATATAAAGGAGGTCGTCAATGTTTGGTTACAAAATCATGGCATGGTGGGGAGTTTTTGTTATTCTGGTTGGAATTGGCCTATTTGGTCTTGGTATGACTTTTGAGCTTTCAAAGCGAGACCTTGAACGTAATGGAGAGATAGTGAAAGGAAAGGTTACGGACATTGTTTCGCAACCCCCCTATCGTTCCCCTGTTGTGACGTTTCGAAAAAAAGATGGCCGCCAGATCACGTTTAAAAGCCAGTTGGATGTCAACGTTCAATGGTTTCAATATAAAATCGGTCAGGAAGTTGATGTCATTTATCATAAATCCACGCCGCCTCCCTATTCATACCTGTTTTATGGGGGAAGGATGGATCAAACCTACATGATAAACGGCTTCTGGGAGAAAAATACTGGAAAACTAACTTTGTGGCTTTTCGCACTCATTGCAATAGTCGGTGGGTATTTTGTGAAAAGGCATTTCACGAAAAAAGCCGCGCGATATGCAGAAATGCTTGGATTGAAGTAATATGCAACGTTGCATTTCAGAGTCAGCGATGAAGAATAAGTATACGTAACAAAAGGTGTTTTCCCGTTAATCGAACTGTTCATAGCGTAATTCCATGATCGATTCATAAATCAATTACCATACAAAGGAGGTCGTCATGATAACCACACTCGGTTCTATTATTTCGATTGTTGTTGTGGTGCTTATTTTTCTTTTAGTCCGAAAATTTGGTGGTGGCAAAGGCGGCGCTGCGTTGGCCGATGCCTTTTCGAAAAAATTCTGTGAATTGAGTGGTCTCACCCAGATGGAGGATGGCTATTCTGGAACATATCGCGGATACGATTTTACTGTAAAAGCCGAAACTTCCACTAACTATGCAGATATGATGTTGAATCAGAGTTGGAGCGTGCATCCAAAGCTTACAGTTCATCTCCGTGCAGCGGGTTCATCATTTCCCCATACGGTGCTTTGCGAAGAACACAACATATTGTTTGATACATACCAAAAGATAAATAATTTTCTTAAAGGGAACGCTTTGCAATTGCCTCCCGAAGTGCCTTCTTTGAAAGGAAAACTTCCACGCGTAAACGGAGTCTACTCGGTGGATCAGAATTTTGCCGCAAAGTTGGTAAACGATCAGGAACTTTCAAAACTTTTAGCAAACTGGTATTATTTGAAAGTTGTCATTCAAGGAGAAAATGTAATTCTTATACTCGATCATGAGCACGCACCGTATAAATTTGGCGAGCGAATGTCCTTCCCCCAATATTGGATTGAAGCGATGAACATCTGTGCAAGAATTGCTGATGTGGCAAAATCGTAACGCGTTTGCGGCGTGCGCTTTCGCTTTAATCGTAAAAAAGTGCGGTGTTATAATGATCAAAAGCGAGCGTTCGCCGCTTCTCGTGCTATGTGCGCTCCCGGTATTGTAAAAAAGCACTTGCCTTTTTAAAAAATAATTGTTTTCCATATAGATTTATTATTTGGATTGTAACGATTAAGTTATCATCTCGTGCAATTTATTTTTCATGAAAATCCTCCTCGTCAATCCCAACCGCTTTTGCAAACCGCCTGTGGTTCCTATTGGCCTTGAATATGTTGCATCGGCAGTGGAGTCGATGAGCACGCATGCGCTCCGCGTGTGCGATCTTTGTTTTGCCGATGATCCCACAAAAGCCCTTCTTGCTGAGCTGTCAGCCGATCGATATGAAATCGTGGGCATTACTGTCCGCAACATCGATTCTGTCATCGCGAAAGGAAATCAATTCTTTCTCGATGACATTGCCTCTTTCACAAACATGGTAAAGCGCATGGGTGCAGTCGTCGTTGCAGGAGGCGCTGCTTGCGATGCTGATCCGTACGCAATGAAAGATTATCTCAATGTCGACTATGTAATACGCGGACCTGGCGAGATTGCATTTGTTGAGCTTGCGAATGCAATTGCGGAAAAAAGAAGCATGGGCTGCATCATCAATGGCTGGAGCTATGGAATCGGCGAAACGATTTCGCGCAATCCTCTGAAATATTTCAACTATGCGAGCTATATTGCGCACGGAGGCATTGCCGCGTTTCAGACATCGGCGGGATGCCCTTCGCGCTGCCATTTTTGTTATGAACGGTGCACTCCGCTTTTTTTTCGCAATTACGATGCGGTGATCGATGATCTGCTGACCATCATACGTGCGGGCTATGATCATTTTCATTTGGCCGATTCTGAATTCAATGTTTCATTAGAACATGCTTGCGAGTTTTTAAAAAAGCTTTCATTGCGGTTAAAACAAGGAGGCCTTACAATGCGATGGGCACTTTATATGAAGCCCACGCCTTTTTCAGGAGAACTTTTCGATTTACTGAAAGAAACGGGAGCATACCTTGTAACGCTCTCTTTTGAATCATCGTTAAAGGAGCAGGCGCGGTGCGGCTATTCGTATCGCGATGTGGAAATTTTTTTGCGAGAATGCACTGCGCGAAGCATCGACGTAGCAGTTGACATGCTTTCAGGAGCACCAGGTGAAACAATCGATGAAATGAAAATTGCAATCGAATTCTTTTCACACCATAGGCCTTCGCGGGTAAACATCAATACAGCATTTCGCGTGTATCGGAATACGCCGCTTTTTGCGCATTTATGTGAAAATTTTGCCGATGAACAAAGATACGTAAGCGATCCCAAAGCGTTGAAAGAAAAGCCGCTTTCCCCGGTTTTCTATCAAAAATTCTCAGACGACGATGTGCGGAAAATTGCAGGAAGCGATCCCCTTTTTGCGATTGAGGGCGAGGAAAAAGGGGTAAATTATCAAAGGGTGAAAACGAAAAACTCTTGTTAATTTGCGAAAAAAATTTATTGTTTTTTTGATGTATTTAAGTATATTAATAAATACTTATTTACCTATGCATTTGCGATTTACCAATTTATTGGGAGCGAGGAAAAATGCCAATATATGAATTTCAATGCGAAGAATGTGAATATCGGTTTTTAGAATTGCGAAAGATGGGCGATTTTACGACAGGCAAATGCGAGAAGTGCGGATCGTTGCAGGTGAAAAAGCTCATTTCTTCTTTTTTGCCTTCGATTTCCCCTTTCAACGGTTCTTGTGCACCATCGAAGGGCGGGTGAAAGCCATTTTAATAGCCAGTTTGGCTATTGCCGCTGTTTATGCTCTTCTTTTTCTGTGATGCGCCATCCGTTTAATTTCTTTATCGAATTTTGGAAATCGCTTGCGGAGAATATCGAAATCCGATTTTGCGAGCCGAAACACATCGCAGTAAGTTTTCGTTACAATGCTTGCGTTTCGTTTTTCGCCTTTTAAAAGCGCTGTTTCACCGAAAGCCGAGCCAGCTGAAAGCGTTGCCACGGATCTCCCATCGACAATCACATCCACTTCGCCTGAACTTAAAAAGTACATGCAGTCGCCGTACTCGCCTTGTCGAATGATGTAGTCGTTTGGCATGTAAATGAGGGGCGTAAGCATCTGGATTGCTTCGCGAATGAAGACTTCATCGGTATGTTTGAAAAGAACGACGTTGCAGATCATCTCTTTGTTCAGATGAAGCATCACGTCGATCTTTAAGCTTGCAGGGAGATCGTAAAGTGGGTTTTGTTCTGTAATGCTTTTCTTTTTGTCCCATAAGTAGTAGTAGTAATTTAAAATTTTCTCCTGCAAATCTTCTGGAATTCCTTTCGCTTTTAGATATGCGGTAACTTCTTCAATTTTTTTTAAGAATTGAGTTCGTGCCGTATCTAAGTTGGCAATGAGGCCCGATACGTTTCCTATGATGTACCCGTACATTCCTACGCCAAATATTTGCACCACGATGGTAAAAATTATCTGAACATTGCTGTTAAGATCAGGGGTATAGTCACCGTAACCGATCGTCGCAACTGTGGTAATCGCCCAGTAAAGCGCGCGTATGTATTGGTCTAACGGAGAGCGCCCAACTTCTGCGGCACCAATGATGATCCATCCTAATGCGATGTAGTGCACTGCCTGCGAAAACCAGAACGCGAACGTCAAAAGGCGCATAAACGCGGGATTAATGCGCAAGTAATTGCGAAATTCAATAATGATTTTTTTTACTTTCAAAAGTTTCAGTAGGGTGATGCACTGAAGGATGATGAGAAAGATAATTTCTTTTGGATTTATGGCAGAAAGGTTGCAAAGCGCGATTGCAAGTATATCAATGGGAACAGCTGCGATGAAATCGACCGCGAACCAGCTTTTCAGATAATGGCGGGCAATAGCTTTTCTGTTGGTGATTGTTTCATGGGCAATTTTTACTGTTGAATTAAAATTCACCAGCACATCGAGCGAAAAGACGAACATTAGAAGCCAGTAAAGAACATCGGTTTCGTAGATGTGAAACGTGTAGCGGTATGAAAAGAAAAGGGAGAAAAGCAATACAGAGGCAAGTACAATAACGTTCCACGCTGTCTTAAACGAACCTGTGCTGTTGAAAACAGGAATATTATTCATATTTCACCCATGGCAGATTATTGTTGCAACAATTCGTTTTTACCTGAATAACATGATGTCATATTCGTCAACAATCATTTGCATGGTGAAATAAGGTTGACGGAAACTTTTGTCTTTCGTAGAGAGAAACGGGATATGAATGATATTCTTTTCGCCTATGGGTGCGATATTTTTGGATGGGCTGATTTGACTTTATGCATGCCTCTACGCTTTCGCGATACTCCTTTTGCGCTGTCAATTGGGTGTGCGCTCGATAAAGCGATTGTAAGTTCATTGTGCGATGGACCAACCGAAAAATATTTACTCCACTATCGAGCGACAAACGAAAAGCTTTCGCGGATTGTTCATATGGTAGTAGAAAATTTGCAATCGCGTGGTGCCCGTTCGATTGCAATTCCGCCTACCGTAAGCGAAAAGGAGTTAGATGGCATTTCGCAAACTCTTCGCTACCATTTCTCCCATAAAATGGCAGCAACGCGCGCAGGGCTCGGCTGGATTGGGAAGTCAGATCTTTTTATTTCAAAAAAATTTGGTCCCCGCCTTCGGCTTGCGACTGTGCTTTGCGAACGACCCTTTGGTGAAATTGGCACGCCAATAGAAAAAAACTTCTGCGGTTCGTGCACGCGTTGCGTCGATGCCTGTCCTGCAAAAGCGGCAAATGGCATGGGGTGGCATGTTGGTGTTGACCGCGACGAGTTTTTTAATGCCTACGCGTGTTTGGACATGTGCAGAAAGCTTTCAGCGCAGCGGTTAGGAGAACCCCTTAGCATTTGCGGAATCTGCATGGCGGTGTGCCCAATAGGTGATTTTTTTTAAACAATTTCAACTACCAAAAAAAGGGGTCAGGGCAATACTGGGGTAAATTTTTTGAATTGATTGCATTGACAGATGAGTGCAATTAAAATTAGGAGGACGCGGTTATAAAACGAATCCATGAGGTAGTTGGAATTGTTATTCTTTTTTTGATTTTATTGGCTATATTGCCGTGCGCCTCGCGATGCAGAGAATGCCATTGATTTTATTATTAAAGTCTTTGTCGACTTCATGGCTTTGCTCATTTCTTTCGTTGGCCCATTTGGCATGATTGGCATTGCGCTTTTTAAGGGCAAACAACTCGGAGGAAATCTTTTAACAGTATTTCTTGCGGCGGGATTGGTTTCTTTTTTGCTGTTGGTGTATGTGTTCGTACGGATGGATGTGTTTTCGATTTTTTTTGGGCGAGTTTATAAAATAACATATATTTTGATTTTAAATATAATATTTAATAAAGTTATTGAAATTTAAAATTTTTTAACAATTTTCAATAGAGCAACAAATTGTAATGGAACGGTGATCTTGATTTTGAAAAATGATATGATTTTCATGTTTATTATATTTTGTTGACAAAAGTTAATATATGTTTTTATTATTTTAAAAAATAAAAAATTATCTTTCCGGGGGTAATCTTTCTTACATGGGGAGCAAGTATGAACAAAATAGGGCGCTTCTTTTTTGTTTTTATTACAGGGGTGTTTTTGTTTTGTAGTTGTAGCGATGACGATGGTGAGAGTTCTCAATCAAGTGTCTCCAGCAATAATGAGTGGGTTATCATGTACTACGTCGATGCTGATAACGATCTGGAAGAGTTTTTGCTGTGCGATCTCAATGAAATGGAAAGCGTTGACCTTTCGAGTAGAAATATAAAAGTGATTGCACTTGTGGACCGGGTTGTGGGTTATTCAACTGTTGATGGGAACTGGACCGATACCCGCGCATTCGAAATCGGATACGATGCGAGTGGGTATAATTACACGCTTGCGTCATCGAGTAAGCGCATAGCTATTCCGGAACTCGGCATCACCGAATCCGGAGCCTCGACTGAACTCAACATGGGAAGCGGCGAAACGGTAAGAAAATTCGCTTCTTTTGTGAAGCAAAAGTATTCTGCAAGCAATTACATGCTGCTGTTCACCAATCATGGGAATGGATGGCGCGAGGATCCCTGGGCGCGTGAAGACCGATTCAAAAGAATTGTGCAGAATCGAGCATTGTGCTGGGACGAAACCAATGGCGATGATTCCCTCAATATATCCGAAGTTCGCGTCGCACTTGAAGGAGCCGGTTTCACAGGATCAAGCAAGCTAAAAATAATCGCAATGGATGCATGTCTGATGGGCATGGTGGAAGTAGCGAAGGAGATGAGTTCAATAGCCGAAATCATGGTCGCGTCGGAAGAGACCATTCCCGGCTATGGTTTTCCCTATACTCAAATTTTTACTGCGATAAAAAACAGTTCTTCTTCGATCACCCCTCCAGTTTTTGCACAAACAATCGTGAATGAATATTATAATGCTTATACCAACGGTACAAACGCGGAAGCGCCTGGCGAAGTCATGGCCGACATTACCATCTCGGCAATCGATCTTTCAAAAATCGACGCAGTTGTGTCGGCGGTAAACGATCTCGGCAAGGCATTGAAAAATGGCGGCTACAATGATCTGGATTCGCGCATTGCGACCGTCTCGTATGGCTATCCAGAAAACGTGGATCTCTACGATTTCTGTAACAACGAGACGGCGATTGCAAGCGACGAGAGAAAAGCGGTAAAAAGCGCCGTCAGCGCAGCAGTGATAGCAAATAAAGCGGGAGCTGAACGTCCTGGAAGCTACGGCCTTGCAATCTATTATCCACCACGGAAGGAAGTGTTTGACTCCGACTATTCTGCTTTAAACATTCAGTTTGCCGTGTCTGCTCCCAACTGGGTGAGCTTTCTGCAAAACCTTACACCCAATCAATCAGCCACGGATGATGATCTCGAAATCTGTTACACTACCGGGTATGAAAGCTTTTGGGGAAACAACGGGCCATATCAGGCATTAGCGAATGGATATTATGGAAGTGATTTAAAACTTGATATTAATGAATCTATACAATCATACATCTACTCGCCTACTGATGAGGACTGGTATTATATTGCTCACGATACATATATCAGTGTTAGTTTAACCGTTCCGACTGGCTGTGACTATGATCTCTATTTGCTCGATATGTATTCGGGTGAAACATTAGATGAAAGTTTTAATGGAACAGGACCTGTCTCTTATACACATCTCCG
>JAOAAF010000109.1 GCA_026419015.1 Spirochaetota bacterium | reverse complement strand
GCCCCAGCGCCTGCCCTGCTTATTGCGACATCGCATGCGCGATATGCTGCACCAACATTTGTAAGGAAAGGAGAAAGGAACACCGAACCTGCAATGTCTTCCCGATGAAGGCGATTTTTATACATCGCATAAGAATATTCGCCTGTACTCCATATGATGCCAATATCTTTAAATTCTCGATGATACATTTTCTTTAATCCAACAATAAGCTCGTTGAGTTTTACAGCTCCCTGACTTCCACCAATTACAAGCAGGACTTTTTTGCAATGCTTCATATTGAACAATTCGCGCGCGCGCGCTTTCCCCTCATTCGAAAAAATTTGCCTTCGCAAGGGATTTCCCACACAGACAACCCGCTTCGCAAATTGCAAATGCTCACGCGTGCTTTCAAATGTTGAAAATACCGCTTCCGCATATGGCGCAAAATATTTTGTAACTTTGCCAGGTATTGAATTCTGCTCGCACAAATAAAAAGGAATTTTTTTCGCACGGGCTGCGAAAAGCGCAGGAGCAGAAACGTAACCGCCCATACCGATGACCGCTTCGATGGCATATTTTTTCAAAATTTTTTTTGCGACCAAAACTGCAATGGCAAACCGAACTGGAAATGCCATCATAAGAAAGGGATTTTTACTAAAAGAAGGCGCTGAATAAAATATCACTTTCCCCTCAAAGTTTTTCACATAGGAAAAACGCGCATCGCGCCTTCCCATAAGGACGTACGTCTCACACGCGCGCGCTTTGAATTCTTCGTACAATGCTATGCCCGGACTAATATGTCCTCCCGTCCCTCCAGCAACAATAAGCACGCGTTTTGCACTCATAACATCGATTCTCCTGCTATTTTTATTTCTTCATTCACAGTTTCCCGAAATCGCGATATATTTAACAGAATGCCGCTCGCAATCATTGTGGAAATAAACGAAGATCCACCGTAGCTTATGAATGGAAGCGGGATACCTGTTGTAGGAAGTTTTCCGCTTACGACTGCAATATTAATAAATGCCTGAGTACATACCAGCACCGTAAGCCCAACTGCTAAAAGCCTTCCAAAATCATCGGGAGCATGCAATGCAATGCGTATTCCTCTAATACCGAATGCACAAAACAAGGCAATAACAAATATTGTTCCCACCAATCCAGCTTCCTCGGCAATTACCGCAAAGATAAAATCCGTATGCGGTTCGGGCAATCGTTGAATCTTTTGAGTGCCATTCCCCAACCCCACACCAAAAAGGCCACCAATTTTAAACGCAATGAACGATTGCACAATATGATACCCAATTCCATAACGGTGCGCCCAAGGATCTAAAAAAGCCAAAATTCTCGCGCGCCGATAGGTCACCTGATAGATGAGCAAATAAAACATTGGAATGCTTAAAACACCAAGCGTAAGCAAATAGATAAATGGAAAACCAGAAAAAAACAACATGAGCACTGCGATTAAAAGCACTATCATGGCATTGCTAAAATCCGGCTGTAAAAGAATTAGCACAAACACTATCGCGCTTATAAGCATTGGCACTAAAAGTCGCATCACGTTGCCCGCAACCGTCTCGTGTTCAATGGAAAACACTTTCGCAAGGTAAATGACCAAAAACACTTTCACAAACTCTGCGGGTTGCATCGCAAATGCTCCAGAACCGAGCCAGCGCGAAGAACCCTTTACGCTTTTGCCAATCCCCGGAACAAACACCAACAAAAGAGCGATGATTGAAAAAAAGAGCATCAATTTTGTATATTTTGCTAACAACCGATAATCGACTACTTGCAGCGCATACAACGCCACAAAACCGAGAACGCACCACACCAATTGCCGTTTGAGGAAGTAAAATGAATCGTGAAAAACGCGCTGTGCATAAGCGGCACTTGCACTGTAGCTCATTGCAAGGCCAATCCCCGCAAGCGTAAACACAACTAAAAAGAGCAGAAAGTCTGGCTCGCTTATCCTTCTGGTATCGATGTAATCTTTTACGTCCAAGAAATTTCTCCTCTTTTTAGTTTTTCAAATATAGTTCGAAATACCTCACCGCGATGTTCATAATTTGTAAACATATCGAACGACGCGCATGCCGGTGAAAGTAAAATCGAATCACCTGGATGGCTCATCGAAAGGGCTTCCCTCACTGCATCTTCGAGCGAATCGGCACAGCGCGGTGCAAATTCCGAAAATATTTTTTTAAACTCATCCTGCGATTCACCTATAAGCACAAGTGCGCGAATTTTCCCCTTAAGGTTTTTGGCAAGGCGCGAATAATCATCGCCTTTCGTGCGGCCACCCAAAATGAGCACCGCATTTCCAGTAAAATTGCGCACCGCCATTTCAACGGCACCTACCGTAGTTGCTTTTGAATCATTTATGAAGATGCGGCCTGCAAATTCTCCAAGCGTTTCCATTCGATGCGGAAGGCCGGAAAATCGTGCAATGCATTGTCCGATTTCGAGAAAATCGATTGGGCGATCCATTCGCGCAAGAATCGCGCAAACCATTAGCGCCGAAGCCATCGCATTGAGAGCATTATGGAGTCCTACCAGTTTCATCTCACGCACATCCAGCATCCGATGCAGCAAACCACCCCACCGCACGGATATCGCGCCATCGCAGAGAAATGCATCTGCTCGATCATCAGTAAGCGAAAATGTTAACTGCGTTGCGGCAACATGTGCAACATATTGGGCAATTCTTTCATCATCTGCATAATACACGAATACATCTTCTGGTTTTTGGTTTTTGGCAATGCGCATCTTTGCGAGAGCGTATTCTTCCATGTTTGCATATCTGTCCAGATGATCGGGAGTAATGTTGAGTATCGCGGCAACATCAGGACGAAATGAATCAATTGTTTCAAGTTGAAAAGACGAAAGTTCGATTACTGAAACCGTTTCATCATCGATTGAATCGACAAGCCCAATCAGGGGAATGCCGATATTTCCCCCCACTATTGTTTTTTCGCCGAGTTCTTTTAAAATATGTCCCGTGAGTGCTGTAGTGGTTGATTTCCCATCCGTGCCAGTGATTCCAATTATATATCCTTTCATAAAGCGAAATGCAAGTTCAATTTCCGAAATCACTGGAATATGCCGCTTTTGTGCTTCCACAATAAGCGGGATGCTGCGCGGAACTCCGGGGCTGAGCACTACAAAATCAAAACCGTCGTTGAGAATTGTTGGCGACTGATGTCCAGCAACGATTCGCACGGAAGGATTGAGCTTTTCCACAATCTCCGTAAGATCACTGCGATCTTTTACGTCATTGCCCGTCACATCATAGCCGCGCGCTGATAAAAAATTGCATGCAGCCAAACCCGTTCTTTTCCCCAATCCAACGACGAGTACTTTGTTTCCGTTTAATCGAATCATATACATCACAAAATCTTTAATGAACTCAATCCAAGCAACGCAAGGATGATGGCGATAATCCACATGCGCACCACTACTTTTTGCTCGGGCCACCCCGAAAGCTCAAAGTGATGGTGTAGCGGTGCCATTTTAAACACTCGTTTCCCACGAAGTTTAAAAGAAATGACTTGAATGATGACCGAAAGCGCTTCGATGACAAACACCCCTCCTACCATAAAAAGAAAAATTTCTTTCTTAATCATCACCGCGACAATGCCAATAATCCCGCCCAATGCAAGTGAACCAGTATCGCCCATGAATACGGATGCAGGATTGCAATTGAACCATAAAAACCCAATGGTAGCTCCTACAAGCGCAGATAAAAACACCGTTAGTTCTGCGCTTTCCGGTATATAGGGAATGCGCAAATAGTGCGCAATCGGCGCATGCCCGGAAAGATATGTCATCACCGTAAGGCTGCCTGCCACCGCTACCACCGATCCCGCTGCAAGCCCATCCAACCCATCGGTGAGATTGACTGCATTGGAACTCCCCACAATCACAATTGTCGCAAACACGATCCACATCCATGAAAGATCTGCAACTGGCTGATTGAAAAACGGCACAAAAAGCGTGGTGGCATGTCGCGGATTCGAAGGGAAAAAGTACAATAACATCGCTACCCCAAACGCAATTGCGCACTGAGTAACCATTTTCATCGTTGCGGAAACACCATCCTTTTTCTTTAAGACAGTCTTAATGTAGTCATCGGCAAACCCGAGCGCCCCCAACATGATTGTCGCAGCGATGAGTATCCACAAATAGTAATTTGAAAAATTACCCCAAAAGGCAATCGAAACGACAACTGCGCTGAGAATGATAATACCTCCCATGGTAGGCGTTCCTGCCTTGTTTTTATGGCTTTCTGGCCCCAGCGAACGAATTTGCTCGCCAAGTTTTAATCGTTGCAGCCACGCGATGATAAAGCGCCCAAAAATGAGCACCAACAAAAGTGCCATAAGCGCAGCATACGCTGAGCGAAACGAAATATAGCCAAAGAGCCGTAAAAAAGAGATATCGCTTTGAAACGGTAACAATAAATGATACAGCATACGCGCTTTAGCGGAGCAAAGCCTCCACTACCTCCTCCATCTTCATTGCTCGAGACCCTTTAATCAAAATCACATCGCCTGATTTTACAACGCGCAAAAGCGCGCGGATGAGTTCCTGCTTATCAAGAAACCGATGGATGCATTCGGCTGACATTCCCCCCTCGCGCGCTCCCTCTGCAAGATCGTTCGAAAAATCACCCCAGGTAAACAGCGCCTCAAACCCGCATTCAAATACTTTCTTCCCTATCGCGCGATGGTAACGGGCCGATTCCTTGCCAAGCTCTTTCATGTCAGAAAGAACTGCAATTTTGCGTTCTGTGGGGAAAATCATTTGTGCAGAAATCAGAGCGCTCTCGGCAGAAAGCGGGTTCGAGTTATACGTATCGTTTATAATAATAAATTCTCGCTCAATTAACTCGCTTCGCTTATCCACTGCGCGAAATTTCAATAGTGACGATTTTATCTCTTCGTTTGTAACTCCGCAGTGGAGACCAACTGCGATGGCAATTAAAAGATTATATGCATTGTGAATGCCATAAAGCGGTGCGCAATACGTTTCTCCAAATACAGATATTTCGATGTTCTTTTTATCCAAAGAAAATCTTTCTGGGAAAATATCTGCGTTTCCACGTAACGAAAAAGTTTGTATGCGAACACTGTTTCTTAGCGCAACTTCTCGAACAATCTCGATATGCGGCGAATCGCCGTTTACATAAAGAGTCGAGTTAGGTTCCATTCCCCATACAATTTCCGCCTTCGCTTTTGCCACATTCTCAACGCTTCCTAAAAACTCAAGATGCCCTTCACCAATGCTGGTAATCACTGCGATATTTGGCTTTGCAATCTTTGAAAGCCGTTCGATTTCCCCTGCATGGTTCATTCCCATTTCGATCACCGAATACACATCGTCGCGCTGCAATTGCAAAAGCGAGTATGGGACGCCAACTTCATTATTAAAATTTTTTTCATTTTTGTGACATTTGTATTTTGCTGAAAGAATTGTCCAAAGAAGTTCCTTTGTGGTCGTCTTTCCATTGGTACCAGTGATTCCAATTATCCTCGCGGGCATATTCATGCGATGAGCCGAAGCAAGCTTGCCATATGCAAAAAGGGAATTATCGCACAACACTGCCGCAACGTTGTGGGATGAAGCATATTGTGCAATATCATCGCGCTCGGTGATAAAGCCAACAATTTTTTTACGCTGTATCAAATCGGTAAGAAAATCGTGTCCATCAAAACGTTCACCGCGTAATGGAATAAAAAAACAATCGTCCCCAAGTTGCCGTGAATCGGTCGAAATCGATCGCACGGCCTGTGCAGGATTGCCACAGCGCAACACCCCACCACAGCGGTGCGCAATTTCCCCAACTGTCGTTGTATAAGGAATATTCATCGATTTTCCCTCATGGCAATGCATTCCCTCGCAATCTCGCGATCATCAAAATGCCGCTTTTCATCGCCAACAATTTGGTAATCTTCGTGTCCTTTCCCCGCAATCACCACGATATCTCCTTCTCTGGCAATGTTAATTGCCAGTTCAATCGCCTTTTTCCGATCAACTTCTATTTCGTATTTGCCTCCAATTGCCCCACCCACAATGTCGTGTATAATTGCATGCGGATCTTCTCTTCGGGGATTATCGCTTGTGATGATAACAATGTCGGAAAGCTCCGTGGCAACCTTACCCATCAATGGCCGCTTGGATTTATCGCGATTGCCGCCGCACCCAAATACCGTAATAATTCGCGATGGACGCAGTTCCCTCACTGAGAGCAAAAGCTTTCGAAGCGCATCATCCGTATGAGCATAATCGACCACCACATGAAATCCAAGCTTCGACGGAATTTGTTCGAAACGCCCAGGGACATTGGAAAGAAGCGATAACCCCTCTGCAATTGCGTCACGGGATATGTTGAGGCAATACGCTGCTGCAAGCGCAGTAAGAGAATTGTACACATTAAAGCGACCACCTAAGGAAAGCGAAATTTTCATTTTTCCATCGGGCAACACAACATCGTAGGCGATATTGGATATAGAATTTACAATGCTTTCCTCAACGATGCGAAAATCGGAAGATGGATCGATCCCAATTCCATACAATCGACTTGCAAACTGATTCCGTTTGGCAAAAATTTCTTTCCCATAAGGATCATCGATGTTCACAATACCAGCTTTTTCTTCTTTTGTGCTTTCATCTAGGAGCGCAAATATCCGCTTTTTCGCGGCAAAATACCGAGAAAAATCTCCGTGGAAATCCAAATGGTCCCTCGTAAGGTTTGTAAATGCTGCCACGTCAAATTGGACATCATCGACGCGAGAAAGCTCAAGCGCATGGGAAGAAACTTCCATAAAAAGGCAATCAACGCCATCCTTTTGCATGCGCCAAATCAACTCTTGCAAATCCCTCGATTCGGGTGTGGTGTTCGATGAGACTTCCCGCCTTCCTTTCCAGCGATATTCAACCGTACCTATTACGGCAGGACAAAGGCCAGCAACTTTTGCAATCGATTCCAACATGTAGGTTGTGGATGTCTTTCCATTCGTGCCAGTAATTCCCACAACTTTCAAAGATCGAGAAGGATGTCCATAATACATAGCGGAGATCTTCGACAATGCATTTCGCGTATTGTCAGCGGCAAGAACAGCAAGATTTTCACCTCCAAAGTGTGAAAATTCCCTTGCGCGTTCTTTTGAAACTACTACTGCTGTGGCACCTCGTGCAATTGCATCTTTCACAAACAAATGCCCATCGGAAGAAAAGCCTTCTATTGCGACAAAAAGCGAGCGGTTGCGTACCTTTCTGGAATCGTACTCGATTGAAAGAATTGGGAGACGCGGCGATCCCGAAACGAGCACAATGCTTTTGCACTCTCCAATAATTTTTTCAATCGCTATGTTTTTTGTTTCAACGTGCATAATTTTTACTGCATATCCCCGCCAATGATACGCATCACATCGTGCGGTGCGATTCGTTTCATCCCTTTCTTTTGCGCAATGCCTTCTACCACATCAATCTTTCTTCTCTTTTCAATTTCATACAACAGCATGTCGTGCTCTTTATACAATTCGCGTTCCTTTTCTATCGCTCTTTTGCATTCCATCCGGAGCTTCATCATCGAAATGTTTTGCCATACATACACAATTACAAATGCCATCAACAAAATTCCAATAATCATCAATTGAGAAGAATTTCCATTATTCATCACAATTTCTCCGCAACTCGCATTTTTGCGCTGCGCGACCTTTTGTTGCGCGCAATTTCATGTATTGTTGGCACAACAGGCTTTTTCGTCAAAACATTTATGCGCACCCGATCGTAACAGCGGCACGGTTCATCGTTGCACAGACAACCGCGTTCTGCACGGCGAAATGCATTTTTTACTATGCGATCCTCGAGAGAATGGAAGGAAATTGCACACAATCGCCCTCCTGACGCAAGAAGTCGAATTGCAGCAGGAATAGAAGTGGAAATCGCAGAAAGCTCTTCGTTTACCGCAATTCGCAATGCCTGAAACACTCTTGTCGCAGGATGAATCCGCTTGGAACGATATCGGGCAGGAATTGCGCGAAGAACAATTTCTGCAAGTTCACGCGATGTTTCGATTGCTTTTTTTTGACGAATGTCGCATATTGCACGCGCAATCCTTTTTGACCACCGCTCCTGACCATATTTCGCAAAAATCTCTGCTAATGCCATTTCTGAATCCGTATTGACAATGTCTTTCGCACTTCTCGTGCAACGCTCATCGAGACGCATATCCAGTGGCTCATCGTCTCTGAAACTAAAACCCCGTTTGCTTTTTTCAAAATGATACCCCGAAATTCCGAAATCATATACAAACGCGCGAATTGCCCGTTTCTCGTTTGCAAGATACCGCTCGATTTCGGTAAAATTTGCATTTACAAAAACAATTCGATTTTCATATACAGAAAGCCTTTTTCTTGCAACCTGTAAAATCTCTGGATCCCGCTCAAATGCTATGATGGCAATGCCTGTAAATTCATCGAGCATGAGATTTGAATGACCTCCCTCGCCGAGAGTACAATCGACAAATACGCTCCCCTCAAGCGCAACTGGTTTAAGAAAATGCCGTAACTGTTCCCACATTACGGGGATATGCGAATACTCCATCGAAACCTCTTCACATTTTTCAATATACTACTTTATACTACTTTTCATCGTTAAAAAATATTATGTCTCATTTATTTTCATAAAAATAATCTTACATCTTTCAATTAAAAACCTAAATCCCTCGCAAACGCAGTGAGCTTCTCGGCATCGGGCTTGTATTTATTATAGGTTTCTGTATCCCATATTTCAATTCGATTGTACAATCCAAGCACAGTGACGTCTCGTTTTATTCCCGCATGTTCTTTCAAATGCGGGGGAATGAGAATTCTCCCCTGCTTGTCGAGTTCGCAATCTAATGCACCGCCAACAAAATAGCGCACGATCATTGCAATATGAGAGCTTGAATCGTTTGAGCGAAGCAACCGATTTTTTACAAAATCTTGCCAATCCTCCTCTCGATACGCCATTATGTATCTATCAAATCCATATGTCACAATCAGTTTATTGATAATTGCATCTTCTCCAAATGCCTTCCTGAGTTTACTTGGAATCGCCATCCTCCCTTTTTCATCCACTGTTGGATGATATTCACCCATAAACATGGAAAAACACCCTTTTTTGGACTCAATTTAACACTCATCCCCACTTTTCCCCACACAATCACACTATGTGACATAAGTCAAGAAAAAAATAGGAAAAAATACAAAAATAATTTGTATTTTTGCATAGATATTACTAAACATATATTTAGCTATTTTGGCATTCCGTCGCCTCTACGGCTGTTACTGACATTCGACGCGAGAAACAATTGGGGAAATGAAGAAATTGCGATCGTTGCCCACAAAAAGCGGGATTCGGATTGATCGTGCTTTTATTCTATCGCATTATCGCAAGGAAGCAGTTATGTATTTTTTTATCGTTGCTGTTTCGATTTTCCCATTTACATCATGAATTCGTACCACATCGAGTGTTATTTTATCCTTATCTTTGATTTTCCGTGTCTTTTATAAGTAAAATTCAAGATCCAAATCAGAAAACACATTCACATTATCAATCTTTGTGATCACGTCTTTATAGGCAAGCCCAGCTTCTTCAGCTGGAGAATTCTTTATTACTCCCAACACGAACGCTCCTGGTACACCCGTGAGTTTAACGATTCTTTTTGGCATTTCCGATTTTCGCACAATCGCTCCAAAAAAAGAAATCTCGTTTTAATCCCTTTTGCTTAACAATTGAAAGAAGAGCATCCGACCACTTATTCCGATAATATTCGTTAGGTATTACTAAATTTATTTCATCATTTGATTTCATCTTAATATTTAAAAAATTCCCAAAGACAAATACATTGTTAATATCTTCCAACATGAAAATTGTATTGTTGCGCTTAGTAACTTTTTTAGAGACAACCGTGGTGAAAGTAGTAGTTTCAGAAAGCGGTGGGGTGAGCGCAGATATGAGCGCAGCAGTCATATCCATTTTATTTCGCGAAAAATTGCTTTTACAACATCGCCCGTTACATCTCTTTCCACGCTTGTAGTCGCTCTCTGCGAAATCGATTCCTGAACATCTTCATCCCATTCCCCATGCAATTTTCACCGCTTCGTGCTCAAGCCTTACCTCAACGGCCTTCGCAAGAGCTTTTTCACTTCTATATTGGTAAAGATACGGTTGCAGGTTTACAATAACGGCTTCCGCTTTTTCCTTCGAATAATAATTTTCAAGTTTCCGATACACCCATCCGACATTACTCGGTGGAGGAAAGACAAAAGCGTTTTTTGTATGAGCGCTTCCAGTTCTCGGCACGTCAAGGGTTATACAAGAAAAAGAAAAAACACACGCGCTAACTATTATGTGAAGAAAACTGTTACGCATATAACACCTCTTGAGATTATAAAATGATGCTATCGTCATTATTGCAGACCAGGTATAAGCACCAAAGAATAAAAAGGGTGTTTAACAAATGTTACCGATGCAGTTGGTTCCACCGTCATCTTAAAAATACGAATATCGAATTTTTTCATTATACAGTTCAATCTGTCCAAATGCAAACCCCATATTGACACTTAAAAAAAGACTTGCGGCACAGCCCCAAAATCCCATCCAAACAATCCATACCAATTCCAGTTCGAGTCAATTGCCTTATTTCCCATTGTGAAATAACCATACGACAAATGGTAATTATCTTTTTTCTTCACATTCGTCGATGTTAGGCGCAACTCGTCCAGTTCCAAATCGCGCGTGTACGTTTTGGTAATATTTGCTACAGGTTCATGGGTGGTCGCAAAATATGAGGGAAACAGAAACGTAAGATTGGGACATTTTTTACGCCGAGGTCTACTTCGATTGCTTCTGCACCATATCCATTGAGAAAGCACGCAATAAGAATCATCCATAGAAT
>JAOAAF010000108.1 GCA_026419015.1 Spirochaetota bacterium | reverse complement strand
CCTGTAACTTAGGGCGAACGTAAGCTTTTTTTGGATATTTTTCGTACGTAAATGGTTTAAAAAGATCTTTCTCATTTTTTTCCATAAATCCTCCTTTCTATATTTTCATCTAAAATCATTTCAATATCTACAAATGACGATAAAAAAAACATACCTCCCTGTCCACCACATTGCGAATGCGAAAACCATTACATTTTCGTTCCAACGCAAACGAAAAACACGCGTACGCTCCCCGATTTCCCTACCGAAATCGTATTCAAAGCAGTATTCCGAAATATTCCCTATGTACGCGACCGCATTGCTCATGTGTGTGCAGAATCGGGCATCAATGCGACGCTTACTGAACGGATGAGCAAAAACTACACATTTGTTTCATATACAGTGAGTGCAATTTTCCCCAGCGAAGATATTTTGAAAATGCTATGCGCTCGCATCGGCAATTTGGAAGGATTTATGCTAATGTTTTAAATGCTTATCAAAACAGAAGGCCATCAACCCCGAGTCGATGGCCCTCTCACAACTCGTTGAACATGTACAACCAACCTGTTGTGTAATCATCCGCTTTGCCACATAATCTGTTCTTCCACAGTGAAGTGGCCGTGGATGATCTCTGCATCCAACTGCCTATCGTAGCAACGCGGATCTTTGAAAATAATTTACAAAATTCCGAACAAATCGTCAATATGACTACAAAAAAATACTGCTAATTTTTTTATTTTTTATTCTTAAGAATTACCCTTTAATTCGTTTCATGATAGTGGGTGAGATTTTCCCATGCAGCTTCGGGATCATGAAAAAGAATTGTAAAAAATATTTTAATTGTGCGCGCAACATATCTCAATCGCCATAGATAATGTTCAGATTCCGGACCATAGGATACTTTTAACGCGGTTAATAACGGATATTGTGCTCGCAAACGCGGAAGAAATTCATTAAAATTTTTCCTCTGCGATGATGACCAAAGTGCTTCCGAAAGTACCAAAAGTCTCGGATAAAGCATGTAATCGACTTTCCCTTCTGGTGCAAATTCTGTCCACATACACGCTTCTGATCCCATAATGAGGTGCTCATCGCCAAAAGGCAACATTGGAGGGATTGGCGAAAACGAATACACCTTTTTTAAACCGGTGTAGGTAAGGCCATAATCGAAATAGCAATGCGAGGTTGGCGATACAATAGCTTTGCATCCCGAAGCTGCTGCAATTTCTGCACCTTTAAAGCCACGCCACGATTGCACCACCGCATTTTCTGGTAAATTGCTTTCTGCAATTTCATCCCATCCGATCAAAATTTTCCCTTTCAATTTTAAATACGATGCGACTCGGGTAACGAAATATCCATGGAGTGCTTTTTCGTTTGGAAGATTTTCGTTTTTTATTCTCATTTGGCAATACTCGCACCGTTTCCACCGCAAAGTGAGGCATTCATCTCCACCAATGTGGAAGTATTTTGAGGGGAAAAGTGCAATTGCCTCATCGAGCACATCTTTCACAAAATCGAATGTCGATTCCTTCCCAACGCATAACACATCCTTGTGGATTCCCCAACGAGTGCTCACCTCTATTTTTTCCCCCATACACGAAAGGTGCGGATAGGATGCAATCGCTGCCTGCACATGCCCAGGCATATCGATTTCGGGGACAACAAGAACATGGCGGCGATTTGCATATTCAACGATTTCTTTTATTTCCTTTTGCGTATAAAAACCACCGTATTTTTTCCCATTCTGTTTTCTCCACGCACCAATTTCTGTTAACAATGGATATTTTTTTATCTCCACGCGCCATCCTTGATCATCGGTAAGATGAAGGTGCAATACATTCATTCGATACAGCGAAAGCACGTCAATTGTTTTGAAAATATATTCTTTCGACATAAAATGGCGAGCACAGTCCAAATTAAGACCTCGCCAGCGAAAAGCTGGCTCATCGTAAATTTGTGCACAGGGGATGGAAATTACATTTTCACAATTGCGCGCCGCGTGGATAATAAGTTGCAAAAACGATCTGCTCCCCCAGAAAAGCCCGCGTTCAGTGGTTGCGGAAATTGTTATGCGCGAAGGGTCAATTGTGATGCGATAGGATTCATCGTCGTTTTGGACGCCATCACAAAGAAAAATAATATTTCCACCTTTCGCATTAATAAAATTACATTTTGTAAATTTATTTACATCGGCAATAAATTGATCGACAACGCGATGTGCACACCCTTTTGCAGAAATCGCAGATGTTGTTGGTAAAATAAAAACTCCTCCTTGCAATATCACTGATTTTGGGGCAGGAAGGATACATGTCAACGGGTTTATCTTGCAATGCATTTGCTCGTTTGGTTCAATCGCATGGTGCGCACTTGCAAGCACGATCATAAAAAAAACATGCCACATAATCGCAATCCACTAACATCACATTTTTTCTTTCAACGCGCAATGCAACAAAACATTCTTATAAAATTATCAAAAACCTTCCACACTGATTACAAAGCGGAATTCCTTTCCCTTCTTTAAGCTCTGCCAGATAGAACGGCGGAAGTTCCATGTGGCATCCCGAGCAGCTCGTTTTATCTAATATTGCAAATGGATTTTGCATTTTTTTCCGCATGCGCTCATAATAGGTAAGCGAACGATTGTCGATGAGGCGCTTCAATTCTTTAATTTTTTCTTCAATTCCAGGAGTTTTATTTTCGCTATCGAGAATTTGATACAATCGATCCAATCGAATGAGCAAATCTAAATTCGATGCGGGTACTCCTGAAAGATCGGTAAGTTCCGCTCCCTTCCCAACAGGATCCTTTTGCGAGATGCTTTCAAAATATGCTTTCGCTTCTTTTTTTAAAAGTGCATAGATTCTCGCAGGAGTTCGCGCTTCGTCGAAGGCTTTTCGCTTTTCATCAACTCCAAAAATCCTCGCCATCATTCCCACAAGGTATAAATATTTGGTGCTCATCGATGTGGGGAAAATGCATAGCAGCAAATATTTCACTGGCTGGTTATCATACGATTGATACTCAATCCCAACAGGTGATATGCCAAAAACTGAGAGGAAACGATCGACCGAATCAGTTCTTGCATGCGGAATAGCAAATCCATGGCCAATGCCAGTGTTCTCTAAAGTCTCGCGATGAATGACTTGCGCATAAAATCGATCAACATTATCGATCATTCCCAAATCGAGGAGCTTTGAAATCATTTCGCGAATTGCGAGTTGTTTCTCGATGTTCTTAATAGTAATCACCTGTTCTCTTTCTAAAAAATTTTCGATTTCCATGAATTCCACAAACTCCTTAACAAATTGCTCTTTGGGCTTCGTACTCCCATTGCCGATTCAAAAAAGTAATTTTTTTGTTTGAATATGAAAGCACTTTCGAAAGGCACACATTCAGTATATGATAAAAAAAACATCTCAGCAATTAATGTAAAATGCGTGAAATACTCAAAAAAAGCAAAAGCAGTTATGCGCATGTTTGAACCCAATTTTCCAGCGTGAAATTCCAATCGCATAAACATTTTTTATAGTGATATAATCAAACTATCCAACAGCGCAATAGTACTTATCGCACCTTTTTTGTCAATGAAATATGCATGCGCAAAACAACTCGTTGTTGCAAAACATTTGCAGTTTCAAAAATAAAAAATACTTTCTAAAAACCAGTGCGATGTTTATTCGGTGGGCTCAATAAAAAATTTTTCTCGTTCTCTTATTTATATAACCAAACACACAATACTCAAAGTTCCCCAATTTAAAGCTTTATTGGTTATAATCTCCACTCAATTTCGTAAAAGCCTTACAAATTTTCAGCAACGCTCTCGGAAGATAATTTCATTTTCAACGCAACTTCCTGCATCTGGTTATCCAGATTCGCAACATCGCGTCCGAAAAATATCGCAGCAATAAGTATTATCGTACCGCACGGAATCCAGAATGCGAACGATACTCCTAAGGCATGGGTAATTCCAATCATCACCGCAAGAGTTCCCGCAATGTATTCACCAATGCCAAAACCTACGGAGTCTGTGAGATTGAATATCGAAAAAATCGGTCCACGGTCTTCGGGTCGATTTACGCTAAGAAGCATATTTCGAATATTTGCACCTGTAATGGAAGCCCACGCAGCACCGAAAAATCCCGTTATAGCTACAACGATAAAATCGTTCGGCACAAAGTATAATATGCTCAAAGTGATGAACGCACCAGTGATTGTCGAGATACCGGACAGAAGCGGTTGGTAGACCGGTTTTATTCCAAAAAGCTTTCCCCCAATTGCTCCACCGATCACTCCCCCTGTCGCAGCACCCACCCCAAAGATTCCATAGATAGTCGTCGCTTCATTAACATCAAAACCTCTTTCAGTTTGCAAAAACTTAATAAGCAGAAATAGAGCTCCCCATGGTAAATTGCCGGCTAATCCTTGAATGAAGAGCAGCAAATTCGTTTTGATTTTTGCAAGGCGAATGTAATCTTTAAGCTTAATGATTCCCGGATATCGAAGCCCCCGTGCGATGAGTTCTTTCAATGCATCTTCCGATGCACCTTTTGGAATATCGGGAATTATAAAATAAAACAAACCAATCAAAATAAAATTCGGAAGCGCTATCATCACAAAAGGAAGTCGCCAGCCCAACCCAGCACCGATCGCATAACCGGCTACCATCACTCCCAAAAGCCCTCCAATTCCCCAGCACGTGGTTAAAATTGCTGCAGCCAAAGTCCTTCCCTTTTTATCGAAAATATCGCCTAAGAGGGAAAAGACTATCGGAAAAGCCGCACCAACACCGATGCCAGTTAAAATGCGAAGGATAAAAAAAACGGTGAAATTTGGAGCGAAGTACGTCAATGCGCAGGGTATTTCTGCCGCACATATTGAATACGCAAATAATTTTTTTCTATCGACCTTATCGGTGAAATAACCCCATATTAGGCTTACTGCTGCACCTACGATTGTAAACAGAAATGACATTAATCCAAGATCAGCGGTTGTCACATTGAATTCATTTTCAACTTGGATGAGCACGGCGCTTATGATATTTTTATCCGCCGTGAGAAAAATTATATTCAAGGCCATGAGGATGATGATGAGTAACCTATTTCTGAAATCAAATTTCTCTTTCATGATATCCCCATAAAATTATTGCGCGCCATTGCATTTTCTTAAAATCCATTGCTCCTGCACACCTTCGCATACCATTTCCCACTTTCTTTGATAATGCGTTTTTGAGTGGGATAATCGACATACACGATGCCAAAACGCTTCGAATATCCTTCTGCCCATTCAAAATTGTCCATTAAACTCCATACAAAATATCCCTTCACATTGCATCCTTCCTGGATTGCCTTATGCACATACATCAAATAGCTTTTTAAAAACTCAATTCGCTTCTCATCGCGAATTTCACCCTTCTTGTTAACTACATCATCAAATGCTGCACCATTTTCGGTGATATACACAGGAGGATTGCCATATTCATCCCGAATCCACGTACAAAGGCGATAAATCCCTTCGGGATAAATCTCCCACCCCATTGCCGTCACATTTGCCGATTTTGGTTGCACAATGGTAAAACCTGGAACCGGCAATATGCTTTTTTTCACCACCATTCTTGTATAATTATTAACTCCCAAAAAATCTGCAGTGTTTTTGATGAGAGCAAAATCATCGCCTTTTATGTCCCAATTGACCATCCGTAGTTTCTTTTCGATGAGTTCGGGATATTTTCCTTTAAAAATCGGGTCGAGGAAGATGCGTTGGGTAAACGCTTCTGCCAATTGTGCTGCCTTTGCATCTTTTTCGGTTTCGCCGAATACCGGGGACGATGCATTAACAATACCCACCTTAGCATTTGGGGCAATCGATTTGATGCATCGATACGACTTTGCATGCGACAAAAGCAGATTATGAATGACTTTTACAGCCTTCATGAAGCTTTTATACCCCGGTGCGTGAACACCAACGAAATATCCCGCTCCGTAAATGATAAGAGGCTCATTTAAGGTCATCCAATAAACCACTGAATCTTTTAATGCGCGAACAATAACGTGCGTGTATTCTTCGAACGCGTCAGAGATAAACCGTTTTGTCCATCCGCCCTGCTTTTCCAACGCAAGGGGCAAATCCCAATGGTAAAGTGTAACAAACGGTTCGATGTTCCGTTTGCGCAATTCATCGACTAATTTTTTATAAAAATCGATGCCCTTTTGGTTTACTCGTCCTCTCCCTTCAGGCAAAATTCGTGGCCATGAAATGGAAAACCGATACGCCTTGCAGCGAAGTTTTTTGATTAGCATCACGTCTTCTTTATATCGGTGATAGTGATCGCAGGCAACATCGCCAGTTTCGTTGTTGTGAACTTTTCCGCCCTTATGCGTAAAATCATCCCATATTGAAGGCCCTTTCCCATCTTCATTCCAGGCCCCTTCAATCTGGTAGGCAGATGTAGCAGTACCCCATAAAAATCCTTTTGGAAATTTTATTGCCGTCATTTCTCACCTCTCCGAACGATGTTCATTTTAGTACAAATATCAAAAAGTGTCAATCAAAAAATTATTTTACAATTTCACTTGTGATTATATTATAATATGCACGATTTTATTTTAAAATAAAATTGCACAACAGCGTTATGAAAGTGCACGTCGAATGTTATGCGGGCTATCGCGCCCATGAACGACCACTGAGATTTCAGTTTGGTAATCACGCCGTTGAAGTTAAAGAAATCATCGACAGCTGGTATGGAACGGCACATCGGTATTTTAAACTTCTGGGCACCGATGGCAATATGTACATCCTTCGCTGCGATGAACAGCATTTTGTATGGGAATTAATCTTTTGGGAAAAAGGAAATCTGCCTTTGACCCTCCATATCACAAATAAACGACTTTTTTAAATAAAATATTTACGCAGAAACGCAAAATGCGTTTCTGTAAATTTAGTTATTTGCCAAACATTCATTTCATAAAAATGCGTATCGCAAAATGAAAATTACCGCAAGCGCATGCATCATCCAATGGACTTCTTTTACTCTTCCCGTGAAAATTTTAAGAATAGGATATGAAATAAATCCAAACGCGAGACCATCGGCAATCGAATAGGTAAGCGGCATTCCCACAATCACCAGAAACGCAGGCAACGACTCGGTAAGGTCGTAAAAGTCAATTTTGGTCACGCTTCGCATGAGCATCGCGCCCACAAAAATAAGTGCCGGTGCAATGATCGGATAAAATGTAAGCTGCGACCCATCAGGGCGAAACCCTCCGCCCAACATTTTGGCAAGCGGCTCAAAAAATAGCGCTAAAATAAACATCACCCCTGCCACAATTGCGGTAAGCCCAGTTCTCCCTCCTTCCTGAACTCCCGCCGAGCTTTCGATATACGTCACCACAGTGGAAGTGCCAAGCGCAGCGCCAACAACTGTTGCTGTGGCATCGGTCATTAAAATCTGCCGAAGTTTCGGCACACTCCCATCTTCCTTCATGAGCCCCGCTTGCTGAGTAACTCCCACCACTGTTCCTACAGTATCGAATAGCGTCATAAAGAGGAATACTAAAATGAGAGGTAAATATTTCAATGAAAGCGCATCGAGCAGGTTCATTTGAAATAGCGTGGGCATAATTGACGGCGGCGCACTCACGACTCCATGAAAAGTGACTATCCCATAGGGCAGCGCAATTGCTGTGATTATAGCCATTCCAATGATCATTGCACCTTTCACGCGCAAATAGCTTAAGACTGCGATAATCAAAAGGCCTATCAAAGGAAGCAACACATGAAGTGACTTCACATCGCCAAGCCTTACCACACCACCCGCAGGATCTTTCACAATAATTCCACCATACACCAATCCAATGAATGCAATGAAAATCCCAATCCCCACTGCAATCCCCGACTTCAACGACATCGGGATCGCGTTGATCATAAGCTCGCGCACATTAAAAAAAGTAAGCAACAGAAACAGTACACCCGAAATGAAGATAATGCCCAATGCAGTTTGCCAACTAATCTGCATGGCAACAATCACGCTAAAAGTGAAAAAAATGTTTTCCCCCATTGCAGGCGCCAAGGCAATTGGGTAATTGGCATACAATCCCATCAGGATGCTGGCAAATGCCGAAGAGATGCACGTTGCTGCCAACACCGCACCGAAATCCATCCCACCTGCAGACAAAATGGTTGGTTGCACAAAAATGATATACGCCATGGTGACAAACGTCGTAAGACCTGCGATGATTTCTGTTTTCACGCTCGAATTTCGTGCAGAAACTTGGAAAAACCGATCAAGAAAGCTCATATTCGACCTCCATCAGGAAGGATGCAGTATTACGGTTCACGATCACATGCAGGCGTCAACAACTTTACGAGATCATTTCCCATGCGCGATACGAACTTCGAACCAATGGCCCACAAAGAACTTGTTCAAAACCAATTGAAAGCGCAATTTGCCGAATCTCTTCAAATTCATCTGGATGATAATACTTGACCACAGGATGTGCACCGCGGTGCGATTGTAAATATTGCCCTATGGTAACCATTACTGCGCCTGCATCCCGTACATCGGCAAGGGTCTGTTTTATATCGTCCATGCATTCGCCAAATCCTATCATAAGGCCGCTTTTTACCACCAAGCCATATGCTGAGGCGCGGGATATTAACGCAATCGAATGTGCATAATCCCCATGCGGTCTCAAACGCGAAAATAATCTTTTCACCACTTCGATATTGTGGCCAAAGACATCCGGATGCGATTGGAACACATCCTCCACATTGGGAAAGCGCGCATGCAAAAAATCGGGCACAAGAATCTCTACCGTCGTTTTTTTACAGTTTTGCCGAATTCTGCTCACTGCCTCTGCAAAAAGCTTTGCACCGCCATCGGGCACATCGTCGCGCGTCACAGAGGTGATTACCGCATGCGCAATGTTTAATCGTTGCACCGCTTCGGCAATCCTACGAGGTTCATCGCAATCCAATGCTGTTGGAATTCCTTTTAGTACAGCACAATATTTACAATCGCGGGTACAGATGTTTCCCATCATCAAAAACGTTGCAGTCCCATTGCAGAAACAATGCCCAACGTTTGGACAACGAGCTTGGGTGCACACAGCATAAAGATTTAATTGGCCAAGCGTTTTGCGCACTTTCACATAGGCTGCTCCGCCAGGCACTTTTACTTTAATCCACGGAGGGATTCTCGCTATTTTCTCCATGTGAGCACTGGCTTCCGTGCTGCCTGCACCGCATCGACCCGTTTCACCGGTGTGGTAAATGGTGCATTGCGCACAAGTTCTGGATTTTCTTCGCATTCCTTTCGAATTGAAAGAAGTGCATCGGCAAACGCATCCAATGATTGTTTGGATTCTGTTTCCGTGGGTTCTATCATAATAGCACCGCTGACGTGGATTGGGAAATACACCGTTGGCGCATGGAAGTTGTAATCCAATATGCGCTTGGCAATATCGTTGGTCGTTATGCCATGTGGCAATCCTTTGTCGGTGATCACGAATTCGTGCATGCATGGGCGATCCACTGGGAAATAAAATGCACCTTTTAACCGAGCGCGAAGATAATTCGCATTGAGCACTGCTGTCTCCGCAGTTGTTTTGATGCCACTGGCTCCAAGCCGTTTAAGATATGCATACGCGCGCACGCAGATCAAAAAGTTCCCATAAAAGGAATGGATGCGTCCAATGCTCGATTTTCTCTCGTAATCGAGAAAAAACTTATCTCCGTCGCGAATTACCACAGGAACAGGCAAATATTTTGTCAATTCTTCACTTACGCCAATTGGACCCGCTCCCGGTCCCCCACCGCCATGCGGGGTGGAAAAAGTTTTATGCAAATTGAGATGCATCAAATCAAACCCCATATCTCTGACTTTCACTTTCCCCATCAGCGCATTGAGATTTGCCCCATCGGCATAAAAAAGCGCCCCTTTGGAATGCAAAAGGGATGCAATTTCAATTACCTTTTGTTCGAACAACCCAAGAGTATTCGGGTTTGTCAGCATCATCGCAGCGACATTGTCATTGATGAGTCTCTCAAGCGTACGAATATCGACATCCCCCTCACGGGTGCTTGGCACTTGACGCACCTCAAATCCGCACATTGCTACAGAGGCGGGATTTGTCCCATGTGCCGAATCCGGGATAAGAATAATGCGCCGCTTTTCGCCTTTTTCCTCAAAAAATTTTTTTATAATCATTACCCCTGCAAGCTCCCCATGCGCACCTGCTGCGGGCGCAAGGGAAAATTCCTTCATGCCGGTAATCTCTGAAAGCATCGACGAGAGTTCCCATAAAATTTCCAAAGCACCCTGCGCATGATCGGCGCGAGTAAGAGGATGAAGTTGCGTAAATCCTCCAAAAGATGCGATGCGCTCGTTTAATTTCGGATTGTATTTCATTGTGCAGCTTCCTAAAGGATACATGTGCGTGTCAACGCTATAGTTTTTCTGGGAAAGCGCAGTATAATGTCGTACCACCTCTCTTTCGGAAATATTTGGCAAAACATCATCGAAAGAAAGAAGCTCATCTGGCAATGGCTCATGATCCGCAACATTGTACTCTGGAACAGGAAATGCCGCCCGATCGGACGATGGGAGATCGAATATTGTGGGCATCACACAACCCCTTCTAATGTCGAAATCAGTGCATCAATTAGCTCCGGCGGATGCAACTCTGTTGCGCAGACTAATACGCAATCTTTCAAGTTTGGGTAATATGGCTCTAATGGCACCCCGAGTTCATACCCTTCTCCTTGCAATCGAGCGCACACCCGTTCAATATTTTGAATGCACACAACAAATTCGTTAAAATAGGGCGCAGCAAATGGCGTCGTAAAACCTTTCGCAATAAGCCTGTGCTTCAGATATGCCGCCAATCGATGATTGAGGAGCGCAAGCGCGCGCACGTTTTTACCTAAAAGAGAAATGTACACCACCGCACGAAGCGCGCACAACCCTTCATTGGTACAAATGTTCGATGTTGCGCGCTCTCGTCGAATGTGTTGCTCACGCGTTTGAAGCGTGAGCACATAGGCATCGTTCCCTTCTTTATCGATGGTTTTCCCC
>JAOAAF010000107.1:11360-11630 GCA_026419015.1 Spirochaetota bacterium | reverse complement strand
ACTATGTACTACTTGCGAAAAGGCAAACTCCAGCTTGCATCGAACATATTCGTGATCCTTTGTTCTGCAGTTGTATTTTTTGGTTTTCTTGCAAAAACTCCTGAAATTGCATTTGTAAGCCTCAAATACTTTATGTTTGTAACCATCCTTTTTGCAGCTGTTTTTAGTTCTCGAAAGGTGACAACAGGGATTTTTATCTCATACGTTGTCGCAGAAATAATTATGTTTGTGCATAAGGGAGCAAATTCCGACGATATTTTCAAACCAATA
>JAOAAF010000107.1:0-11350 GCA_026419015.1 Spirochaetota bacterium | reverse complement strand
TCGATGGACTTGCTTCCATGACGCTCGCGTATTTAATTGCGCTGCTTTCAATCACTGTATTAGAAAATTCTCTTGCAATTATCAATACAGAAAAAAACCGCAATGATGAAAACCTCAATCAGTTGAAAGCAATCCACGCATCGATCTTAGAAAATTCTCAAAAATTGCGCGCTACGGCTTCAGAAATATCGAAAACCGCTTTTGAATTTTCTGAAGCAATAGAAAAGCAGGCACACGCGTCGAATGAAATCGATACTGTCACAAGGGACTTATCCGAAGCAATTTCGTTAATCCGTTCAAACGCGGAAGACCAATACAATTCCTTCGAAAAATTAATTTCGACGATTAATAATTTATCAGCAGAAATTGATCTTTTAAAGGAACGATCAGAGGACATTGCAAAACTCTTTTATGACGTAAGCAAGGTCGCTCAATCCGGTGAAAGCTCAATTGCACTCATCGACAAAAATTCAAAGGAATTGCTCGAAAGCTCACAAAAACTATCATCCGTTGTCGAAATTTTAACTGAAATATTTGACAAAATCCAACTTTTGGCACTCAATGCGTCAATCGAAGCAGCCCGGGCGGGTGAACATGGGCGAGGATTTGCTGTCGTTGCGCAGGAGGTGAATAAACTTTCAGATCAAACAGTTGGGAGCTTGAAAGAAATTACTGAACTTATTAACTCAAACAATCTCAAATCAACAGAAAACATGAATACGATCACCACAACCGTAAACATGCTTAACAAAATTACAGAAATCGTAAATTTGGTACGCGAAAAATCCAACATCATATTTGAACATATCGATAAACAGGAATCCATAAAAGCCGATATGCAAGAAAAAATCCAGATCGTTCAAACGAAATCAAACGACATCCGCGAAGCAACGCGCAAACAAGAACACGAAATGAACGAAATCTCTATTCGCATTGCACAAATTAATTCTCTTATACAAACCAACATCGTCTCAGCGAGGAATCTTTCCCAAAATTCCGATTCGCTTGCGTACATGGCAGATTCTTTGCTTTCCATCATAAGTAGCGAAAAAGGTCAATTGACGTGATTATAATTAAATACTAAAACAAGCTCTCGAAGCGAATCAGTCCGATTTATTTTTTATTGACACAGTATTTCACATCTGTTACTCGCTACGCTTATCGAATGACTTTAATTTGCGAAGAGGTGGCTTGAATTCATGAAACTCGTACTGATTGGACCACCAGGCTGTGGCAAAGGTACACAGGCGGAGCTTTTAAGTAAAAAGTTTGGCATTCCGCATGTGTCCTCGGGAAACATCTTGCGCGCGGAAGTTGCGGCAGGAACAGCATTCGGGAAAAAAATAAAGCAATACATGGAAAAAGGTGAAATTGGTCCCCAAAAACTTATTACAAAATTAATACTTAGCTATATTAATAAAAACTGCTCTGATGGTTTTATTTTAGATGGTTTTCCCCGTACAGTGTATCAAGCTCAAGAACTCGATAAACATCACAACATTGTCGCCGCAATTTATTTTAAACTCCCCAAAAAAGAAATTATCGCTCGCATTACCGGTCGTCGCACATGCAAATCTTGCGCTCGCGTATATCACATTCGGCATGCACCGCCGAAGAAAAAAAATATTTGCGATACTTGCGGAGGAGAACTCTATCAGCGCGATGACGATAAAAAAGAAACGATTGTCAATCGCATCAACGTTTACGAAATGGAAACAATACCTGTTATTGAATATTACAAGCTGCAAGGAATACTTAAATTTATTAATGCAGCTCAATCGCCCGAAATGGTATTTGAAGAAATTTTGCATCTTGTGTGAGAATTGGGTATGAAACTGGTTCGTCTGCTTTTCTTCTCAATGATGTTTTGTATATTTTGCACCCCACTTATTGCTGAAATTAATCCTTTTTATGCGGTAATACGCATTCAGGGAACGATTAATCCCGTAATCGCTGAACACGTTGTCAATTCCATCGAAAAAGCAACAAGCGAGGGGGCAAACTTTATTGTCATTTTACTCGATACTCCCGGTGGGCTTATGAGTTCCATGCAGGATATTATCAAAGGAATTATGGAGTCAAAAATTCCTGTGATAGTATACACCAGCCCTCGCGGTGCCCAGGCTGCATCTGCCGGTGGATACATAATGCTTTCAGCGCACATTTCAGCAATGGCACCTGGAACCCGCATCGGCGCGATGAGTCCGATGAATATCTTCGACATGTTCGCAAGCAAAGAAAAAGGAACCAATGAGGTTTTGCAGCGAAAAATTACCAACGATGCAATTGCGTATGCGCGAAGCCTCGCACAACAACGCGGTCGCAACGTTGCCTGGGCAGAGCGAGCAGTGCGCGATGCCATTTCCAGCACCAATATCGAAGCATTGCGAGAAGGCGTTATCGATATCATCGCACAGGATATAAACGATTTGCTGCGCCAAATCCATAACAGGCGAGTTTTGATTAATGGACGCACGCACATAATTACTTCGGTCAGTTCAACTCCTCGAGAATACCCGATGAATTGGCAACAACGCATGCTCAATTTCTTCTCCGATCCGCAGGTGATTTTTATTTTACTTATCATTGCCATAGTTGGAATTGGGATGGAGTTTAAAAATCCTGGCATGATTGTACCAGGAGTTGTGGGAGCTATTTCTTTTATCATTTTTCTTATGGCTGTACGCGTCCTTCCTGTGAATTTCCTGGGTGTCCTTTTAATTGTGCTTTCTGTGATATTATTTATTCTTGAATTAAAAATAACAAGTTATGGCATCTTTACCATAATGGGAATTATTTCATTTGCGGTGGGTTCTATGATTCTCTTTGACAATCCTCTTCCAGGTTTTTCAATTCCATGGACGACAATCGTTGGGGTTGGAGTCTGTGTGCTCCTTTTCGTATTCGTGTTAATACGCCTTGCAATTTTGGCTCATCAAAGTAAAGTTGTTACTGGACATGAAGGCATGATCGGTGAAACAGGGACTGTGTTGCGGACATCAGGAAAGCGGGCACAAGTACAGGTACATGGAGAAATTTGGAATGCGAAAAGCGAAGACGAGCTTCACCAGGGCGATAAAGTAACTGTTGAAAAGATTGAAGGAATGACTCTTTTTGTAAGAAAAATAGATTGATTTTTTCACCTCATACGATATATTTATTTTTACCAATTATTTTTATTTATGGAGGAACAAATGGATAATATGTTGCTGACAATTTTGCTATTAATAATCCTTTTCATTGCCTCATCCGTTAAAATTATCCGCGAGTACGAGCGCGCAGTGATTTTTCGTCTTGGCCGCCTTTTACAACCCCCGCGAGGCCCCAAAGGTCCGGGAATTGTTATCATAATACCAATCATCGACAAATGGGTGCGCGTAAGCCTTCGGACTATCACAATGGATGTTCCCCCACAGGATGTGATTACAAAAGATAACGTATCGATTAAAGTAAATGCTGTTGTGTACTTTCGCGTTGTTGATCCAAACAAAGCAATCACCGAGGTGGAAGATTACATGTATGCGACCTCCCAACTGGCGCAAACGACCCTTCGAAGCATTTTAGGGATGGCAGAACTTGACGACCTTTTAAGCGATAGAGAACGAATAAACCTCGAAATACAAAATATTCTCGATGCCCAAACGGATCCGTGGGGAATTAAAGTTTCGCTCGTCGAAGTAAAGCACGTCGATTTGCCACAAGAAATGCAAAGAGCAATGGCAAAGCAAGCCGAAGCAGAGCGAGAACGCCGTTCGAAAATCATCAATGCAGAAGGGGAATACCAAGCAGCTCAAAAGCTCATCGAAGCGGCAAAGCTCATCGAAGAACACCCGGTGGCATTGCAATTGCGATATTTTCAAACGCTTCGTGAAATTGCAACTGAAAACAATTCGACAACCCTTTTCCCATTGCCAATCGATTTATTTAAACCATTTATTGAGAAAAAATGAATTGTAACACAACTTTACTCAATGGATACACAAAGTACTAGAATGTGCGAAAAAATTAACAACGATGTATTAACGATTGCTGAGAAGCGTTTTACATCGCGCCTCTTTTTGGGAACGGGAAAATTTTCGTCAATTAAGATAATGTGCGATGCAATACGCGAATCGGGAACCGAAATGGTAACCGTAGCGCTTCGAAGGGTTGATTTAGATAACCCCGACGATGAACTTTTACAAGCTATTCACTCGTTTACAAATATTCAATTGCTGCCAAACACATCGGGTGCACGCGATGCATCCGAGGCAGTTCGCATTGCACGTTTAACCCGCGAAATGGGAGGGAATGGCTGGATAAAGCTTGAAGTGACGCCGGATCCACACTACCTTTTACCAGATCCTGTTGAAACGCTCAAAGCTGCCGAAATTCTCGTGAAAGAGGGATTTACCGTGCTACCGTATATCAACGCCGATCCAATTTTAGCAAAGCGCCTCGAAGAAGTTGGCTGTGCCACCGTAATGCCATTGGGTTCTCCAATCGGATCAAACAGAGGATTAAAAACCATTGAAAATATCCGCATTATTATTGAAATGGCACGCGTTCCTGTAGTAATCGATGCGGGGCTAGGAGCGCCTTCTGATGCAGCGTTAGCAATGGAAATTGGGGCGGATGCTGTGTTGGTAAATACCGCTATTGCAACTTCTGGTAATCCTGCTCTCTACGCGCGCGCGTTTAAAAAAGCTGTTGAGGCAGGTCGCGAAGCATTTCTTGCAGGGAAACCGGCAGAGCTTACCACGGCTTCTGCATCAAGTCCATTGACGGGGTTTTTGCGATGAGCACATTTCTCGATGTATATTATTCGTTAAATTATTCGGAAATTGAGAAATTAATTTTTGGTGCATCGAAGAGGGATGTACTCTATGCGCTTCGGAAAGCTAGCAATGGTGAGGTAATTGAGAACTACTTTGCCCTTTTTAGCCCCGCTGCTGATGAATATCTTGAACAGATGGCACAGCTTTCGCATGCAATTACACGCCGTCGATTTGGAAACATCATACAACTCTATGCCCCATTGTACCTGAGCAATGAATGCGCAAATTGCTGCGCCTATTGCGGATTTAATCGCAACAACAATATCGAACGCATCACACTAACAGTCGAACAAATCGAACGCGAAGCACATCTTCTTTACCGGCAAGGGTTCCGCCATATCTTACTTGTAAGCGGTGAACATCGCGGTAAGCTGCCGCTCGAAACATTGGCAGAGATTGCATCTCGCATTCATCGTAATTTTTCTTCAGTTTCGATCGAAGTATATCCTATGGATGAAGACGAATATGCAAAAATGATTTCGTCAGGTGTCGATGGCCTCACCATTTATCAGGAAACATACAATAAAAACGTTTACGAAACAGTCCACCCTGCGGGTCCCAAGCGAGATTTCGACTGGCGGCTCGCTGCACCCGATCGAGGTGGACGAGCAGGATTTCGCAAAATTGGAATCGGTGCACTCTTGGGCCTATCCAATTGGCGACTCGATGGGTATTACACTGCACTTCACGCGCGCTATCTAACCAAAACATATTGGCGTTCGCATATTCAAATCTCTTTTCCAAGGCTTCGCCCCGCTGAAGGCAATTTCCATACGCCATCTCCGGTAACTGATCGACAACTGGTTCATCTCATTTGTGCAATGCGACTTATTTTGCCCGATGCAGGTCTTGTGCTCTCTACTCGCGAACCTGCTTCCTTACGCGATCACATTATGCCGCTTGGAATCACAACGATGAGCGCAGGTTCTCGAACTGAACCAGGGGGTTATTCTAATCCTGAAGGTGCGGGCAAACAGTTTGAAGTAGAAGATCGCCGAAGCCCCGCTGAAGTTGCCGAAAGCATTTTGAAGCACGGTTTTGATCCAGTATGGAAGGATTGGGATCGCACGTTTATTCACTGAACCGAATACGATTTTATCCCTTACAATATCTACCAATATCCATTTTTGTTTATCATCCAAAAATATTTTCACCCACAAAAAAATAAAATAAATTATACACAAACATTCAAAATTGCGATTGAAACATACTCTTTATTTAACAAATTGGAATGCAATTATCAAAGAATTCATTATAAATTTTATATAAATTTAACAAACGCAAATAAAATTTTCTTGCCAATTATCAAAAGAAATTTATAATAGAAAGGGTTTTATGAACCTATCACCTGAGAGCGACCGCTATGAGAAAATTGTTAGAAACAGTAATCGGGAAAAAGATAAACAAAACAAGGGTGTTCCCCGTTACCACAAAAATTGTAATCATTTTTACTCTTATTATTTTAATATCAAATTTCACATCTAATTATATTAATTTAATATACAATCGCACCGAACAGCTAAATCTCCTCAAACAACTGTTGGCAAAGGATTTAACCGATTTCTATGGATTTGCAAATACGCAATACGAAATATACCAATTCAATCGCGATTTGAAAGGTTCCTTCGAAAGCATACAATCAAAAGGCAATCACTTATTAAAACGCGATAAAGCAATCGCACTTTGTGTCAAACCTGATGGGACCGTAGCGATTCAATCTTCGAACAAAGTTCCCCCCGTCACTGTATTTCAGGACCGCAAAACTCTCAACATGATGATTCAGCAAAACAATGCAGGAGCTGCAGAAGGTTTTATCGATTTTACCTTTAACAACGAGCGCTACATTGGAATTTACAAATACAATCCCAAATGGGAAATGTTTTTGATTCGCGCAGAAGAGGAAAACGAATTTTATCAAAGCACGCGAACAATTTTTCGCGACATAAGCATTATCATCATTTTCCTTACAATCGTAAGCGCAGTGGTTGGCATCGGTTTTTTGAAATACATTTTGCGTTTTATCAACATCATCACATCGAACATCATGAAAATGGTTCAAAACCAGCAGCTTGAACTCATCGACCTTAAAGGGGCACCAAACGATGACATCACCTACCTTGGGGTTGCCTTTAACTCGCTTTCAAGCACTATTAATAATCTTGTAAACATCTTCCGCAAATTTGCTAACAAAGATATTGCGATAAAGGCTTACCGCGAACGCCAAGTAATGCTTGAAGGTGCGCCGAAAGAACTTACGGTGCTTTTTTCCGACATTAAAAGTTTTACGTTTATTACTGAAACTCTCGGTCACGATATCATTAAACTTTTAAATCTTCATTACGATCGTGCAATTCGCGAAATAGTTAAATACGACGGCGTGATTGGGTCAATAATTGGGGACGCGCTTTTGGCAGTATTCGGCGTATTTGAAGAATCGTCTGCAAACAAATCTCTCCAAGCAGTGCTTTCCGCATACAAAATTCATGAGGTAGCAGAATCGCTTCGACAAAAAATGGAATTGCGAAAGGAACGCATTATCCAGGAGCGAGGGTGTCTATTGCCTGAAGAAGAAAGGGTATACAAAGCAGTTTTGCTTGAAGTCGGTGTGGGCATCGATGGCGGTGAAGTTTTTTGGGGAACTATCGGTTCATATGTTCGGATGACGAGCACAGTAATTGGCGATAATGTGAATTCCGCATCGCGCCTTGAAGGCCTTACGCGCATTTATCACGTTCCAGTCATCTGTTCGGAATATGTGAAAAACGACATCGAACAAAATGTACCCAATCACGAAATAACGTTTGTGGAAATCGATACTGTTCTTGTAAAAGGGAAGACTGAAGGGAAAAAAATTTTTTGGCCTATTTTAAATTCGCAAGCTCCAAAAAAAGTTAAAGCTGATCTCGAATCTTTTAGCCAAGGGCTCGATTTGTATTATCGCGGAGAATGGAAAAAGGCATATCGATTCTTTGCGAAATGCAAACTTCCTATGGCGGAAGTTTTTAAAGACCGTACCAAAAATTATGAACCACCAAAAAAATGGAATGGCATATGGGAAATGAAAACCAAGTAAAAGAAATCGTACAGCGAAGCAAAGAAATATTTCTGCCAGATGAGTTACGCCCCGATGAACCACCTCATGTGTATTCTCTCAATGAAGAATTTGCCAAATCTAAGCAATACCGAAGCTTTCTTTTTGGGATAAAGGTAATATTATTTTTAGTTGGAATGGTAGGATTAACATATGTTCTTTCAATCGCAATCGAAAAATTTCGTGGCGAAACGCACGTTGAAATTACCGAATTTGATGATCTCAAATTACGCGATTTGCTCGACAGTACAAGCAAATACCAGAATGAACTGAATTCTGTGCGAGAAGAACTTGCAAGCTTGCGGTCGCGTATGCAGGAAGAAATACTCACTGCAAAAAATGAAGCATCTCGCGAGCGAGAATCCGTACTTGCAATGAACTTGTCTTCTGAAGAAACAAAAGCTCGAATTGACAAAATCAAAGAAAAAGAGGAAGCTCGCATAAGAGCAATCCGTGCTGAATATCAACGGAAAATTGATGAGCGCGATAAAAAAATTGCCGAACTCAATCAAAAAATTGCAGAAATAAACAAAGACATGAAAACGAACATAAAAAAGGCCGAAGACATAATCGGCAATTTTGAAAAGCTTTATACTATTAAGATGAATCGACAACGAGAAGCATACGAAAAAGAAATACGAGAATTGAAAGAATACTACAAGCGCTATATCGACGCATTAATTTTAAAATACAACCCAATCTTTAAGTCGGGAAAGGTTGTCGATATCATCGCGACTGCACGCGGTGACATTTCATCGATCCCATTTAATCCTTATTATGATATTTTTTCGAAGGAAAAAATTATCAGCAAGTCAGAATTCGATCGAATTCGCCAAAACAGCGAAAATTATTCCACGCTTATGGATCGCATGCTACAAATTCCTTATGAGAACTCAATACCACCTACCTTAAGCAGCATGAACTTTCTCTTTCGAAAAACTTCGCAAGAGTACGAAAAGCTTATTAAGTCGCTTGTTGAAGCAATTAAGCGAAAAAATCAAATTATTCAAAATTATCGCTATGCGATTGATCAGTATAGCGTTCTTTATCCAGAAAATGGTTTTGTAATAGATCCGCGCGATTCAAAATACGTGCGAGTACATCTTTCGAAAATTCATTCAGTAAAAACGGGAGATTACGGGTATGTTTTCCGCGATGATGACGAATACATAGGCAAACTTGTATTTATTGTGAGCGATATCGATGTTTATGCCAGAGTCATCGAGACCGTAGAAAATAAATCGCTTAAACCGTTTGACCGAATTCTCATAAAGTATCAAAAGGAGCAGCCATGAAAAAAATAATACTGCTTTTTGTCATTTTGTGCTCTTCACACATTGAAGCAATTGATTGGAATTCAAAAGGGCTTACTGTTGTCGATAAACAAGAAAAAGAAGGAATTACGGAGATTTTGCTTAAAAACGAAAAAAATACTCAATTTCTATTCAGTTATACCACTGAACCCGATGACGCAAAAATTCAGGACGCCATACGCCTTCACAATAATTTTAGAGAGTGGAAAAACTTACAAATTGATGCGATCAAGTTTTTTTACGAACAAGGAGGTTTTGAAATTTCCATAATACCGAAAAGTTTCACATATGAAGGTATAGATTTGACGAAGTACATGCCTTCAGGGATGCAGTTTACTTTTTCTTACATTCTGCAATACAATTTTCGGTTAAATATCGATAGATTATTTATTCGCATCATGGGTGATTTTGAAAGCGAAGATGCTCTGTGCAAAAAAATTCTTTCAGCATTGCAAAACCCAAAAGAATTTATTAAAAAGCGCGAAGCGGAATATCTTTTATTAAAAATAGAATCTCTTGAATCAAAATATCAACAACTTGCCGACGAATTTCATAAACTTCGCGCTGCAACATTAATGCTTCATAATGCTGGTTTTTTCTCTCGACCAACCCCCATAAGCACTGAAACCATTGAGCGAGTAATTAGTCTTCGTTTGAAGGATCCAACCATTACAAGAAATAAAATTGCCGAAGAACTTGAAAAAGAAAAGATAGATGCCTCATCAAGAGAAATTGATTTAATTTTAAAAGTATATTTTAACGATTTCAACAAATAAGCAACTCTATAACGCTCATTTCTGAACAATATCTACTATTAACAAGTAAATAAAATACGATGAAGCAGCTACACAATGTTTGTATCTTATTGTTACCAACAATTGGCTCATGAAAACAACAATTTAGCACGTTTTGTTCACTTTTTCATCCATGTTTGGCTACAAGTTTTTGAAATTTTCTAAAGAACTTTTTAAAACTTTCCTCGTGTCATTCATAATTTTTACACGCCAAAAAGGCGATGAAGGGAAAAACATTTCTAAAAAATTTGCCTTAACGCGAACCTCATCGTTTTTCGAAGCATAGCCATATTGATACCCCTGATTTTCTAAAATTGTGATGTGAAGGGATTTTATAGAGCCTAAAGTAGTATCGCTATTCAATGTTCCGTATTCAAATGTCATTGGTAAAAATTCACCTTTTGTCATCAATTTCCCTAAGAATGTCGAAAAATCGCCAGTTACCGTATAAAAATTTTCCGTATCGCCCCAATCGACAGGATATCCATTAAAAATTTTTTCTACTTTGGATTTAATTTCCTTATTTTGGATGGGATTTGGGAAAAGATGCAATACTCCGCGCGAACCATAACCTGTATGCAAATCGATGTTGAACACTAAACGATATCGATTTAAAATTGGTTTAACCTCGCTTGCGATTAACTTCACTTGAGGTTCCGCTTCCTTTCCCCCATAATAAACTCCACGGGGAAACTCATACTGCCCCTGTAAAATTGCCTGCCGCAGTTCTCGCATTGGCGTCTGCAAAATATGTACAATCGCTTTTATGTGAAAAAAAATATTTCCGAAAGAATTTACTTTTACAACACCGTTTGGATTTATAAGGGGGGACACCTTTGGATATCCAGCATTTTTCGTTGTATATAGCAAGTCAGAAATGTCGCAGTTGCGATTGAGATCTACATTATTTTCTGTCACACGCCGGAAATATTTAAAACCATAGGGATTCATTGCATGCAACAGTAACACGCCCATCGATTTGAGCAAATCATCTGACAAAAATTCATTTAAAAACATCCGCTGGATCGCACTCCCTACAAACCCTTCAATTCCATGAACTCCAGACGATAGCACTAACAGCCGACTCGTTTTCCCCGTTTGTGGTATATAAAGAATATCAATAAAAAGGTTATTATCCACATTCGATGGTACTTTCATTGTGCGGATTACTGACGTATAATACTTTTTCTTAACTTCGAATGCTATTGCCCTAAAAGCATCACGCGATTTTTCATAACTTGGGAGATAATAATCGAGCGCGTTTTTATCTTCAATTGTAAGGTTCTCATCGAATGACAACGAATTAAATTTAAACGTCGACCATCCAACCAGAAT
>JAOAAF010000106.1 GCA_026419015.1 Spirochaetota bacterium | reverse complement strand
AACAGTTTTCATCCACTTTCCCTACCACCGTGCTCCTCCTTATTATTCCATTTGAAAATTGGCGTGATAATCGAATAAGTTTTATTTCCTAATAGGTCATTTTAAATAAATTATCAAAATTAGTATTAACAAAAAGGAGATGGTTATGAGAGCACAATATGCGATTTTTCTCACGATTATTTCTATGCTTGTCGTTTTTGCATGCACAAGCGAAGAAATTGCCGAGTGCGTCACCTCATCGTTTACGTTCGATGGCCGCATTCATCCGCTTTGTGGCATCGACGGCGTTGCCAATCGCGTGATGATTAAAAATCTTGTGTTAAACGGCGGCACATTTGTCATTTACGCGCGAAGCTTCCCAGATGGAAGCGGTGGAGGTGAATTTATTTTTGAAAAAAATGAAGATAATGGGTATCATCCGAATAAAGTAACAGCCAAATATCGCGGTGGTGGGACTAAAGAAATATCGAATAGCGAATCCACGAGTAACAGAAATTTTCTCATCGGATTTTTTGAGGAGTGGCCTGCGGTTCATTCCGAGGTGAGGGAAGTGTTGTCATATGATGAAGAGGTGGAGTCGATCGCAACATATATTTTACTTGAAATTGAGCCGAATGAGTGGGAATTCACGGGGATTCCTGCAAGCGAAGCATTTTATTACAAAGGCACCAACCTGGTAAACGTGGAAAGCGTGAAGGTATTTTGCGAAGAACATTCCCATTGAGAAAGGTTTAGTAATGAATGCGCACATAGCTTTTGCAATATGTGCAATTGCGATCGCTTCTGTGGCACAAGGGGTGTTACCCCTCGGCGCTGAAGAAAATCTCGATGCGGAAGTGGAGCGCTTACTTGCGGCGAAACCTGCCGCAGAAGAAAGCGAAGCGGGAAAATCCAGCGATGTTGTTGACCGCGCTTCGATGCCACACCTCTTCATTGCGGTCGATATGCTCGGCGGTAAGGATTTTACCGCAAAGAGAAATTCTCCCGATGCGTTAACGCCAAACGGCTTTTGCGTTCGAAGTGCAGAAATCGGTTTTTTTGGTGGGATCGATTATCTTGCCCTTGGCACGGTAAATGTAGCGGTGCACCAGGAGGAAGGGAACTATTTTGTTGAATTGCATGAAGCCTTTTTCGAATTCAATGCGCTACCGTTTAATCTCTATGCAAAGCTCGGCAGATTTTTCCCCGATATTGGAAGGCTTAATTCCATCCATCAGCACGATTGGCATTTTGCGACCACACCTCTGGTACACCAGAAGCTCTTCGATGAAGAGGGCATAGTGGATCAGGGGGTGGAAATTTCGCTTTTGATGCCATGGAATTTTTACCAAGAATTGAAGGTAGGTTTTTTTAATGGCACCGCATGGGGGCATGCGCATTCGGATGTGCTGACTAAACCTGAACCGCTTTTCACCGCACGGCTTAAGCAATTCATCCCCATCGTGGGGGAATTAGGCACGCAATTTGGAGGTACATACATCCGTTACGTCGTCGATGAAGGCGGCAACATCGATCATACGGCTGGAATTGACATCACAGCGAAATGGAACAAGGGGAAACTGCGAAGCGTTGTTTTTACCACAGAATACTGGTATCGATATGAAGTGAGGCCTGAGGCAGTGCGAAATAACAAAAAGCACGGCCTGTATTCGTACGTGCAATATCAGTTTCACCATTTGTGGTTTGCAGGCACGCGCTTCGATTATTTTGCCGAGCTCGATGTTCAAACTGCTGCGGGGAATCGTATGAATAGAAATAGCATGGCGCAATCCTTATGGCTTACTTTTCGGCCATCGGAATTTTCGTATTTCCGTTTTTCTTTCGAACGGCGCGACGAGTTTGGCACGAACGTTCGATATGCGGCGTACATCCAGGCAGATTTTATATTGGGATACCATCCCGCACATCGCTACTGAATAGGGAGGAGGAACATGAAACGGCTCAGTGCAATTGCGTTTGGGTTGCTGTGCGTAACTGCTGGGGAGGTGTTTGCCCAGCTTCGCGTGGTTACCACCTCGACGGATCTTGCGAGCATTGCAAAAGAAATTGGTGGGGCGAAAGTTTTTGTTGAAAGCCTCACGGCGGGGAATACCGACCTTCACTATGTGCAGGCGCGCCCCGATTATATAGTAAAATTGAATAAGGCCGATCTTTTCGTAAGCATTGGATTAGAACTTGAAGCGGGATGGGTGCCGCTTCTTTTGCAACAATCGCGCAATTCAAACATCCGCTATGGTGCACGGGGATACTGCATCGCCTTTGCGGGTATTGAATTGCTCGAAAAACCGACGGGTGAGGTCAACCGACAAATGGGCGACATTCATCCCTTTGGGAATCCGCACTATTGGGCTGACCCAATTAATGGCATCGCGATTGCGAAAAACATTAAGGAGTCATTGGTGAAAATCGATCCTGCAGGGAGGGAGATTTACGAAAAAAATTTTAATTCGTTTAAAAACGAGGTGCTCAAAAAAACAAAGGAATTGTTATCGCTTATGGCACCCCATCGCGGGAAGGAAGTAGTGGTATATCATACCGAATTCGTCTATTTGCTGCGGCGCTTCGGGCTTGTGCAAGGCATGATGATCGAAGAACTTCCAGGCGTAGCGCCCTCCCCAGCGCATGCAAAAAAAGTCATTGAGTACATTCGCGAGAAAAAAGTGCCCGCAATATTAGTAAGCCCATGGTCAAATGTACGTTACGCACAGAAAATTGCTAAAGAAAGCGGAGCAACGCTTCTTGTGCTTCCTATACAGACGGCTTCTGTTCCAGAAGCAACTACGTATATAAATATGATTGAAGTTTCAGTGCGAATGCTTCACAAAGGGCTTTCACAATGAAACAGATTATTTTACGGGAAGCTTCGCTCGGTTATGGGAAAAAAGTTTTGCTTTCGAATGTCAATTTGCTCATCGATGAAGGAGATATCTGCCTCATTAAAGGACCAAATGGGAGTGGGAAAACCACGCTTGCGCTTGGCCTTCTTGGCATTTTGAAGCTTGCGAGCGGTTTTCGCTATTTTTCGTTTGTACGGCCGGCGTATGTCCCACAGGCAAGCCGTTTTGATTTGCAATATCCTATTACGCTTGAAGAGTTGGTCGCCATGGGATTGCGCGAGTATTGTACATCGCACCTTTTTGTGAGGAATTCTTGGCGAAAGAGGATGAGTGAAAAAACGCAAAGCGCACTATCGCGCGTTGGGCTTTCAGAGAAAGGAAGAAAGCTTTTTCATCAGGTAAGCGGGGGTGAGTTTCAACGGGCCTTAATCGCGCGTGCGCTTATCTCCGAACCCGATGTCATATTGCTCGATGAACCCTTTGCGAACATCGATAAACAAGGCAAACAGGAAATAAAAGAGCTTTTGCTTGCGGAAAGTGCACGGTTGAACTGCACGCTTATTATCATTGACCATCACGAGAATGTTGATTTTTGCACCAAATGCCTTGCGATTGAAAATGGGACTGTAAAGACAAATGGGGTTGCTTGAAAAAATATTTTATTACTTTAACAATTACGGTGCGCAACTTGCGATGAGCATTCCGTATTTTGTCGCGGTCTCGCTTGTTGGAGTGTTTTTGATATTGCGCCGCGCAAGTTTATTTGGACTTGTGCTTTCGGCATCTTCCCAGCTTGCCTTTATTGTAGGGATGGCGTTACACCTCATAAGCCACGAAAGCCTTGAAGGGTTAGTCATGATGCAAAATCCCGAAACCCTTGTGGCAGATTTGTTTCATATGGATGCATATCTTTTTGTGCTCCTTGTCATTGTCATGTTGCCACCGGTTTTTTTTATTAGCCGGGGGATTATTAATACAGAAAGTGTACTTGCAATTCTTTTTGTTTTTCTCATGGGAGCTATTCCGCTTGCGAATAAGATAGCAGGTGGGTCGGATATTTTGCTGTTAAAAGCGTATTTCACCGAAATTCTTTATACGCCAAAGCGAGTATTTTTGCACTATTTTGTGCATTTGGCTGTGGCGGTGAGCGTGCTCGTTCTGTTTTTTCGAAAATTTCTTATCACAGGCTTTGACCCTATTCAAGGACGCCTTTTAGGCCTTCCTGTAGAAGCAATCAATATGGTGTGTTATTTTACTGTGGGGTTTGTCATTGCGCTTTGCGTGCGCGTGCTTGGCATTTACGTGACGATGATGGCGCTCATTTCGCCAGGGCTTGTTGCGCTGGCGACGTGCAATACGTTGAAACGTGCTCTTGTTGCAACTATTAGCTTTTCCATATTCTTTTCGCTAATTGGGTTTGGGATATCGTTCGCGTTTGATGCGTTGCCAACCGAACCAACCATCATCGTGGTGTTTGGCATTGCGTTGCTTTTGGTGTGGGGCGGGAAAAAGCTTATGATGCGATGATGGGGAACATGAACGCAATTTCAACGTGGTAAAAGGTTTTCGATATTATTGATTTGCAAAAAAGTGATTCCCATAGGGATTGAAGATAATGCGCAGCGCGTGGCGGACAATGCCAATTTCGAATTTTTTGTTCCTATACAATTCGCCATCGAGGTGCGCAATGGTCTCTTCGGGAAATTCGATTGTAAGCTTTCTGGTGCGGAAAAATTGCACTTGTGAATCGCGTAAATGCGTTTTCCTAATCACATGGGCAAATTCTCGGATTCGCCCAAGAAAAGAAAGTTCGTGAATCATGCATACGTCGAGCAATCCATCATCGGCAAAAGCTTCAGGAGTGATATAAAACCCACCAGCCAATCGCCGCCCATTCGCGATGGTATTAAGGAGCGATTTTACTTCGCACGAATCATTGCCAATGGTGAGACGCATTGTTTTTTCTCGATAGGTAATTAAATTTTTTATAATATGCCATAAGTATTTTGTTTTTTCACCACCTTTTACGCGTTCATGAAGCCTGCTGTTGTAGTTTTCCCATGCAACCTGCGCGTCGAATCCTACCCCCATCCCATTGACAAAACATCGTTCATTGCAATAACCGACATCCATTTTCGCGGTATTGCATTGAAAGAAAATATCCCAGTGAGTTTCGGTAAATGATTCGGGAAATCCTAAGACGGAGATGAAGTCATTGCCAGTACCAGCCGGGATAGCTCCAAAAATAATTTGCTTTTTCTTTGAAATTCTCATAATGCCATTAACGCATTCGTTAATTGTTCCGTCGCCACCTACTGCAACGATTGGGCTGAAGGATGCATTGGCAAATTGTTTGGCAAGTTCGATCGCATGTTCTTTTTTTTCTGTGAAAACAATTTCTGCTGAAATATGTTTCGTTTGCGCAATTTTTGAAATGATTTCTTTAAAGCGGCGAGCTTTTCCGTTCCCCGCTATGGGATTGATAATGAATGCCCATCTGAATTTTTTCATAGCTTCCCTTTTTGCAATGATGTGGTACTATAATAATCGGTGGATTCTTTTTTATTCTAAATTTTATCTTTTCGATAAATCGTATTTCGACTGGTGCAGCGAGCTATTGGTAACGCATCGAAAAAAAGGGGATCGGAGCTAGTTAGATGTGGTTTCTTCTTGACAAATATTTATCGAGATGGATTTAATTATATCCTGCGGACTTAGAGCAGGAAGAGTGGGCAAGGAGGATAGATGAGGCTGTGGTGGTTTGTGGGAATTTCGGTAACTGCATGTGTCATTTCATGTTCCCCATCGCACTTCGATGACATTTCAAATGATTGGCGGCTTGCGTTGACCGATAATGAAGAATACTCAAAACCCGAGTATGATGACACAAGTTGGGAACTCGTAGATACCCCAGGAAATTTTTTTAAGGAACAAAAAAAACAACGCGTGTGGATACGAAAAAGGCTTTTGATTCCTCACCATTATCGCGGTGAAAATATCGCGCTGTATCTTGGAAAAATCGTCGAATCCGATTGTACGTATTTTAACGGTCACCTTATCGGATGTACGGGGAGGTGGCATCCCGATTTCTTCTCGAGTTGGAATACCGAACGCTATTATTTTATTCCACCATCTTTTATCAAATATGGGGAAGAGAATACAATTGCAATTCGCGTGTCAGCAGAGATGCGGCCGCGTGCAAAGAATCGTATCCTTTTGGGATTTCTCAAGGATGTTGAACGATATGTATTTTGGCAAAAGTTTAAAGCTCAGTATGTCCCTATGATTGGAGGATTTCTGACGCTCTTTTTGGGGATAATTGTTCTTTTACAATTTTTGCGTGAGAGAAAAAACAAAAACCTATTGCACTTTGCCGGGATAAACATTCTCTGGTGTGTGCTGAGTACGCATTTTTATCTACCGGAGTTTTGGATAAGCTATCACCTGAAAGATAAGCTATATTATGCGTTGCTTTCGGTAGAAATTGGATGGATATATTATTTTCTTGAAAGCTTTCTTTCAAGAAGAATGAGGTTTTTGGAGATAGTTACTCTTACGTTTTGTATTGTTTCTTTTTTGCTAGCAATAACCGCAACCGATGCAAGCCCTCTGACAGGATGGCGAATCCAACTGATAAGCTACATGGGTATATTTTCACAAGTTGTATGGGGAATTTTAATTATCAATTCTCGTTTTGTACAAAAGAACAAGGAAGCTGGTCCAGTATTTTTTGCATATATATTTTTTATGATTTGTGTGATCGTTGATGTCCTCACCATTCTCCGGCTTATGCGAACGGATTTTGTATGGATTAATTTTGGGTATCCTGGTCTCCTCGTTGCGCTCGCTCTCGATATGACAGGGCGGTATCAAGCGATGACAAAAACCATTGAACTCTCGAAGCGTGAAATTGAACAAAGCCATTCTACCCTTGAAGGTGTGCTCGCAAAAGTAAAAGAATCTTCGAGCGAACTCATTCGTTATTTTTCAGAAGTAGAAATCGCACTCGCATCCCTTGTAAATAAAATGAACGATCAGGGGAATAACCTTGAGTCAACCTCTGCTGCTATGGAGGAATTTGCAGCAGCTGTTCAAAACATCGCGGAAAATGCAAAGGTGCAGGATGATGGGCTACAGTCGAGTATTGTCCATTTGAAAGAATATCTTTCGCTTACCGGAAAAATTACGAAAGCTGCAAAAGATGCGTCCGAGTTGAGCACCAGAAGCATGGGGATGGTGGAATCGAGCAGGAAGAGATTGGACGATATTGTAGCGGGGATGGAAAAAATTAAAGAATCTTCGCGTTCAATTGTTGAAATCACAACGATGATAAACGAAATCGCAGAGCAAACAAATCTTTTGTCGCTGAATGCTTCCATAGAGGCTGCTCGCGCGGGAGAATCGGGAAGAGGATTTGCAGTGGTTGCAGAGGAAATTGGAAAGTTGGCAGACCGTTCAATTCAGCAATCGAAATCGATTCAAGGGATTATTTCAGAAACAGTACGAGAAATCGAAGAGGAAGTTCGCATTGTAAGGGAATCGGCGGGTGAAATTGGTGCAGTTGGCGAAGCCGTTCGCGATGCAGGCAATGCGGTTCTTAACATTCTAAAACTGTGTACAAACCAGGAATCTTTAACCGACACCATTAATAAAAATTTAGAATCGATATCGAAAGGTTCTGCAGAAATATCAGCTTCAATTGCATCGCAAAATGCTTCTTTAATGGAAGTGGTACGCGCAGTGGAAAGGCTCAACGACATCATGCGCGATGTTCTCGAAGCGAATGCGGCGATGGAAACCGCAATTGCAAATGCCTATCGCCAGGTAAATGAACTCAATGCGGTATTAAGCATTCCCAGATAGGCTCAATATTGAGCACTGCCAAATGCTTCAAAAATAGTATTGCGATTGCCCACATGTGGAATTTCAAGAACCATGCGGCAGGAAAGGTAAATTCCCCAGCGTATGAAAATCGCTTTCAGTGCGTAAATATTTCCCGATTCGCGAATAAAAATTCCTGGAATATTTGAATTTTTTAATGGCAAAAAATATTCGTACAATGAATTATTTTCTCCTACCCACGCACGAGCGCACATTGCATGCGCCTTAAAAGATTTCTCAATAAAGAATGTGGCGATCGCAGAAAAGGAGTAAGAATTATTAGAATGGGAATGTTGTTGGGTGGTACCGGAAATACTTAACAAAAAAAAATTGTTGGATCCAATGGAACAGATCCCTTTGTAGCGATAGCGTTCTTCATTTTCGCTTGTTCGTTTTATGCGGGCAAATTCTGCCCGCATTTCGTGAATCAAACCTGATGAATATTTTAAAAAAATATGTTCTTTGTGTAACGATGGAATTTCTTTTTCAGTATAAGTTGAAGATTTTTTTTCCGATGATACCGATGCTCCAAGGATAAGCTTCGATAATAGATTGTAACGAACGTCGGCGAAAATGCCAGGGCCAATGTATTCGCCAATCGTTGCACAGTATGGGCTGAAAAAATTTTTTTCGGCATTTTTGTAGATAAGCGATGCGCGAAGATATGCACCGCGAAAAAGAATACCTGAAATCGTTGCAAAACCCTGTTGATTGATTTCCACATCATCTGAACTGCGAAATTGCGTATCTGCTTTCGCTATCTCCGAAAAAATTGTAATAAATTCATCATGATACTCAGCCATGCAGCCGATACCCTTAAACGAGTGAATGCCGTACCGGAGGGTAATCGCCTCGCCGAAAGGAGTTTGGGCGGAATTGTAAATTCCGTACACATCAAAAGATATGAGTTTGAGAAAACAAAGCTGCGTGATAATCCCCGTTGTATGCATCGAAATAGGTTCGATTCTATTTTTTTCTCTTTCATCATAGCTATCCAAGGAAAATACGGAAGAGCTTGTTGAACGCGATTCGTATTCTTGTTGGTTAATGTACCGCTCTTTTATAGAGTGAAACGCGGAGAGCTTTAGGTGAAAATCCCCCAGCGAATGAGATGCGTTCATGCCACAGCCGTGGAATGCAAAGTACGGATTTCCGCTCAGCGAAGGGATGAATGGCTCCCCTGAAAAAATTTCTCCTTGCCGTTTAAATACGTCCCTTTGAAATGGCCTGCGTTTCCCAACCAGCATTCCTTTGCCAAAATTTGCATAAAAGTTTCCTGCAAAGAATGAAAATTGCGGTGAGATATCGCGTAAAAAAATATTCCACGTGTATTTCAATGAATCTTCGTTATGATCGTAAACGAATGCCGCATTTGCTTCGCTCGCTTTGCTAAAGCACACCTTTAACTTTTGGCGATAATATTCGCGGGTATCATCTTCAAAGTCAATTGCATCGCGCCGATATTCGCTTTGGATTTGCAATATATAATCGTTGCCAAAAAGCGGGATTGAGATGCGAATTATAAACAAAACAATTATTGTTCGGCGCATGCTCGCCTCGCTGCTATTTTTTCTGATTCGCTTAAAAATGAAAGATGTTCGATTGTTTCGATGAGCTTTTTCCGCGTGAGATCTTTCGCAAGCTCGCTAATGCGAAGCGCAGAAGATGCCTTCACTCCTTCGTGAACTAACTTTTGGAATAAGAGCCTTCGCGTTTCAGCATTGCGAAATGGAAAATTTTGTTTATAGGATATTCTCACTTTTTTCCATTTTTGTTCATTCCATTTCTCTGTGTTCTTTGGCTTGCTAGTTTCGTCATTAGTGAGATTGAACAAACAATGGGAAATGCGCTTATATTCTTTTGGAGTAAGGCCCATTTGGATGAGAGATTTTTTTGTTACAGGACCAACAGTTTCTCGGTATTTTACGATCCGCTCAGCAACTGGTGGTGCTATTCCGATGCGTTGCAAATCTTCGGAAGTGCATGTTTTAACGTTAATTGGTTCATTACAGGAAGGTTTTATTGGCTTTGAATAACTGATTTCTTCTAACGGCATTCCACCATACCGAATTGTTGCGGAAAAACTGTGCGTGGTCCCTAAGTAGCTATGATAACGTATACAATACGATACGACAATCCCATCAACAAATAAAGTTGCGGCACCAGCAATTGAACTCGTTTCGCGCGAATAGCCACCTGAAACGGCAAGCCATTTTAATAAATTTGCTGAAACAGCAAAGGTATTTATATACGAAAAATACGTTTTATTTAAATTCCAACTCATCGAAAATCCTTCAGTAGGGCGCAAAGCTATGCCAACACTCCACGAAGGGTAATGGATGTCGCTTCCTTCTTTTAAAAAAAACGAGCGAATGTTTTCTTGATGGTAGGAAATTTCTATTAATGGAAAGGGGAAAAATGAGATTCCGCCACGATAGTTAACAAAGTATTCATTGAAATCGACAAGATCGGTACGAATGACAAGTTTTGAAATATTGGGAGCAAATAAAATTGTTGCATATTTGCCAATTTTATAACCGAATGACGCTTCAACGGTCTCTTCTTTGTATTCATCGATACCAAAAGAATTCCAGGTGAGCATTGCGCCGCAGAAAGGGAGCGAAAACCCAGCGCGTGCTGACATTGCAGATATTTCTTTAAGATTGTAAGGTTTTTCATAATTCATATCTATAAAAAAAGTGCAGAATTGAGTGAGAAATGCGGGATTGTGCAATGATCGCGCTGTGTCGCTTTCAAGTGCCGCTCGATAGTACGGGAAAAGCAAGGTAGGATGCATTGTGCGATATGTGAACGCACTTGAAGTAATCGATAACCATATACTCATCATTAATGATATCATTGGTATCGAGTTATTATTATGTAGACATTTTCGCGTTGAAAGCGGCGAAGGATGGAATTAGTTGCTTCAATGCATGCAATGTACAAACCTGTTCCGGCTGTTTGCCTTGCGCCGATAAGATTCCAGGAAAGCACATGAGTCCCAGGCGTTGCGACATCTTGGAGCGATGATTCGAATACTAATGTGCCAATTGGAGTAAAAATTCGATATCGAATCGATATTGGATGGAAAACAAAAATCGGGATTTGACAAGTTCCATATATGCTGTGTCCTGGCAAAATGGTGATTTGTTTCTTTGTAATTTCGAAAAGGCGATGTGTTGATGGGATGGTGGAAATCTTATTTTGCCGTCCTGGGGTTTGGAAGTTTGTGATGGTGAAGTCTTCTTTTCGATTGGAATCGTATTCGTTAAGCCGCGCGATAGTCTGATGTGCGGAAAGACCTGACAATCCAATGTCTATCATGCTGAGTTGCGGATTTTCACCTTCGTATGATTCCCATTGATTTTCTTTTTGAGCATAAGAAAGATAATTTATAATTGTTGAATTAGGTGTGCCATCGCGGTTTGAGTATGCGACAAAATCGATTATGCCGCCATTAGTGATGTCATTGTCGGTGTCAATAGCTACGATGCAGTCGGTATTCCAAAGGCTACCAGTGTAATTGTTACAATAAATATCGATAAAACCATTTTGATTCGTATCGCCGGTAAGATCGGTTTCATCGGGTATCCCTGGTGAGGTGAGATGTACAACCGCAAATCGGTCGTCATAGGGCGTTTGTGGCCTGTCGCACGCATAAAGGGTGATAGGATTCTCAGAAAGCTTTTCGTTTGATCCATAGTACATAGTAACGTAAAACTGGGAAATGTTTAAATACTCGCCACATTGGCCATGAAAAAAAAGCTCTACCCAGTCATCCCCACTTGTTGCGGGAGCTATTTCGTTAATGAGCAACGATCCAGCAAAAGCGCAAATCTCGATTTGTAAAAGGATCAATGCAAAAATAGATGCTTTCATTATTTGCCCCTCTATTATGTAAAACGATGAAATTTGTATATATCCGAAAAATTTTTTTAAAAAGTTTAAATTTTTTTTCTAAATTTTACTTTTTGCATCGTTTTCAATTAATAGAAATGCTTTTTTTGGAGGATATCAATGGACTTTAAAACGACGTACATGATGACAGAAGAGGTGTTATGCAGGGT